>NZ_RAWL01000159.1:0-18047 GCF_003668885.1 Corallococcus sp. AB049A
GGGTGTTGCTGGCCGGGCAGCCGGTGGGGCGGGGGATGGCCTTCAGCGGTTCGGACGTCTTCGGGCACGGCTACGACAACCCGACGGCCACCGAGCAGACGGTGCTGGGCGTGTACCGGCCGCGCCTGGTGCTGTCCGAGGGAGGCGTCCCCGGGGAGATGGCGGCCGTGGGGCCGGGCCGGCAGTACTATCTGCCCGAGTAGAGGCCGGGCGTCCAAGCGACGAGGGCGGGAGGGTGTGCTAGCTGTAGGGGCGCCTCGCTCTTGAAGGACGCATCGGATGATCCTGGACCGGCGGATTCAGCTTTTCATGGTGCTCGCGGGGGTGTTCATCACCTCGCTGGTGGTGGGCGACATCATCGGGGTGAAGCTGTTCGAGGTGCACCTGGGCCCGGTGGTGGCGGTGATGTCGGTGGGGATGTTGCCGTTCCCGGTGACGTTCCTGCTGACGGACATCCTCAATGAGTTCTACGGCAAGAAGGTGGCGCGGTTCGTGACGTGGGTGGGCTTCTTCATGGCCATCTTCACGTTCGTGATTGTCGCGCTGGCGGGCCTGATTCCGTGGGCGCCGATGACGGAGGCGAAGGACTACACGGGGACGGTGGCGTCGTCGTTCAACAACGTGTTCGGCGGCTCGCAGCGCATCCTGGTGGCGTCGATGGTGGCGTACCTGGTGGCGCAGTTCCTGGACATCTCGGTGTTCAACCTGCTCAAGCGGGTGACGAACAACCGGATGCTGTGGCTGCGCGCCACGGGCTCCACGGTGGTGTCGCAGCTCATCGACACGATGGTGGTGCAGTTCGTCGCGTGGACGGGCGTGCTGCCCCAGAACGTCATCTTCCGCATCATCTTCACCTCGTACGCGGTGAAGCTGCTGGTGGCCATCGGCCTGACGCCGCTCGTCTACCTGGGGCACGCGCTGGTGGAGCGCAAGCTGGGCATCGCCCCGGTGATCCTGGGCGAGGACGGTGAGCCGGTGAACCTGGTGGAGACGAACACCGCGCCCCCGCCCGCGGCCGCGGCCTGAGCGGATCCCTCAGGACGTCACCGGCGTCCTACTTCAGCGCGCGTTCGCCGCCGGGTGCTTGAGCACCTGCATGGTGCCGCGCGTGACGCCGAACTGCTCGTGCACCGCCGCGCGCTTCACCGCCTCCGCGGGCGACAGCCGGCCCGCGAGCAGCTCCTGATACGCGCCCAGCACCCGCGCGGCCTCCTCGCGAGACTCGCGCACGAACTCCACGCGGAAGCGCCGCACGCCGCGCTCCAGCAGCCGGGGCACCAGCGACGCCGCGCTCTGCGCCTGCGCGTTGAACACCGTGTTGCGGCACCCCACGTCCACGATGACCGGATGCTCCAACCCCAGCCGGTCCTTCAGCGCGATGGCGTGCTTCTCACAAGGCCGCCCGCAGGCCTTGTAGTCGCGCCCGTTGGACAGCGTGTGTGAATACACGCAGTGCTCCGTGTGGAACGTCGCGATGTGGTGGTGCAGCGCCACCGCGAACCGGTGCGCCGGCGCCTGCTCCAGCAGCGCGAACAGCTGCTCCGAATCCAGGTCGTGCGACACCGTCAGCGTGTCCAGCCCCAGGCTCAACAGGTGCGCCGCCGTCAGCGAGTTCGTCACGTTCAGCGAGAAGTCCCCGTGCAGCACCGGCCGCGACGCCCCCGCCGGCTGCTCCAGGAAGTGCATCATCGCGCCCCAGTGGCGCACCAGCACCGCGTCCGGACGCAGCCGGTCCAGGCGCGTGTCGTAGCCCTCTTCACCCGGCTTCTGCACGCGCACCGTGGCGATGGTGACGCGCAGCCCCGCCGCGCGCGCCCGCTCCACCGCCTTCTGGAGCCCCACCATCTCCATCCAGTCCAGCTCCACCTCGCGCAGGCCCGCGGCGATGACCGCCTCCAGCTGCGCGTCGTTGCGGCACAGCGGCAGCAACCGGGGCGCCTCCTCCGCCGGCCGCGACGCCACCTTCGAAAGCAACGCCTGCCGCACGCCGGCCTCCACCGCCTCCGTGCTCACCGTCCGGGCAGGGCCCCGCTCCACGTCCGCCGTCAGCTCCGCCACCAGCTGCCGCCGCAGCGCCTTCAGCTCCGACACCGGCAGGTGCAGCCCCGGCGCCAGGCCGGATGCATCCAGCTGCGCCAGGTGGAAACACGTCCCGCCCAGCGCGGCCAGCTTGTCCTTGAGCAGCGCCGCGTCCACGCCCGCGCCCCGCGACGGCGCGAGCACCGTCGTGCCCACCGCCTCCCGCGTGAAGCGCCCGGTGCTCATCCGCACGCGCAGCGGCGAGCCCTCCACGCCGGTCACCACCAGTGACAGCGGGATGCGCCCTTCGGGCTCACCCTGCGCGAGCAATTCTCCCGTGCGCCTCGCCAGCGCCGGATCGCTGTTCAGCCACACGCGCTGCCCCGGCGCCACGCGGCCCAGGTCCGGACCCGGATGGCCAAAGCCCAGCACCCAAGCGTCGCCCTCGCGCTCCACGCGGAAGATGGGGCCGCCCGGCTCGTGCTTGTCCTCCGGCGCGCCCGCGTCGAACACCACGCCCATGCCCGGGCGCGGATCCACGTCCGCGGGGTCCGTGTCGCCCGTGAGCGGCGCGGACACGTTGCCCGCCGGAGCCTCCGGGCGCTCGTCGCCCAGGCCCAGCGCGCCCGTCCACGGCCGGTCGTCCGGCACCACCAGCACGTCCTTGCCGGACACCGCGTGCACCCGGCCCAGGTACAGCCCGCGGTGCTTGGGGAAGCGCCCCTCCACCAGCGTCTGGTGGTCGGACCCCGCCAGGAAGCCGTGGGAGAAGCCCCGGCTGTACGACAGCGACATGTCCGCCAGGTCCTTCGCCAGCCGCGCCCCGTCCGGCTTGCCCGCCATCACGCCGTCCAGCCAGCGGCGGTAGCCCTGCACCGTGCTGGAGACGTACGCCGGCCCCTTGAGCCGGCCCTCGATCTTCAGGCTGTGCACGCCGATGTCCGCCAGCTCCGGCACCGCGCGCACGCCCGCCAGGTCCTTGGGGCTGAGCAGGTACTTCACCTCGCCCAGGTCGCGCGTCTCGCCGTCCACCACCAGGTCGTACGGCAGCCGGCAGGACTGCGCGCACTGGCCCCGGTTGGCGGACCGGCCACCCCAGGCCTCGCTCGTGAGGCACTGGCCGCTCCACGACATGCAGAGCGCGCCGTGGATGAAGACCTCCAGCTCGATGTCCGTCTGCGACGCCAGCCGGCGGATCTCCGCCACCGACAGCTCGCGCGGCACCACCATGCGCGTGAAGCCCAGGCCCGTGGCGAAGCGCGCCCCTTCCGCGCTCGACAGCGTCATCTGCGTGGAGGCATGCAGCTCCAGCTGGGGGCACACCGCCCGCGACAGCAGCGCCACCGCCGGGTCCTGCACGATGAGCGCGTCCACCCCGGCTTTCGCCACGCCGCGCAGCAGGTGCTCCACCACCGGCAGCTCCGGCTCGAACACCAGCGTGTTCAACGTCACGTAGGCGCGAGCGCCCGCCCGGTGGATGAGCCCCACCGTCTCAGGCAGCCGCTCGAGCGAGAAGTTCTCCGCGCGGGCGCGCGCGTTGAAGCCTTCATCGAGCCCGAAGTAGACGGCGTCCGCGCCACTGGCCAGGGCGGCACGCAACGACTCCAGGTCACCAGCGGGGGCGAGGATTTCGGGGCGTCGGGGAGACATGACTCCTACCTAGCACGCCCGGTCCCGCCGGACCCCTCCTGATGCCCGTCCACCTCCCCACCGGGCGGCCACCCGGCTTCGTCCAAATCCAAGACACGGTGCTTGGCGCGACAAGGATTCCAGTGGGAAAGGCATTTGGGCCGGATGTTTGTCTTTGCGGGCCAGGGTGATATCCCAGTCATCCGGCGCGCAAGGCAGGCACCCGCTCGAGGGGGAGGGGTGCCATCCACGCCGCGCGCCGTCATCCGAAAGGACAATCCCAATGGAGCGCGAGCAGGTGTCGGGGGCGCGATCCGTCTCTGGACGGCTGGAAGCGGTGGACGCCATGCGGGGCACGGTGATGTTGCTCGTGTTCCTGTCGCATTTCGCGGATGCGTATCTCTATCCGCTGGGCGGTGAGGCCGCGCACCTGCGCGAGCGGCTCAACCTGCTGACGAGGCTGGCCACGCCAGGGTTCATGCTCATCAGCGGCCTGATGCTGGGGCTCCTGTACGCGCGCAGCCGGGACTTCGGTCCGCTGCGCACGCGGCTCCAGCGCCGGGGTCTCTTCCTTCTCACCGTGGGTCACCTGCTCATCGTGCCCACGTATCGCTTCTGGCCGGACGAGCCGCTGTACCTGCTGCGGACCCTGGTGGTGACGGACACCCTCGGCGTGGCGCTGCTCGTGGGGCCCTGGTTGGTGACGCGGCTCAATGGACGGGCCCGCGCGGCGCTGGGGCTGGGGCTGTTCGTCCTGAGCTGGGTGGTGAGCCTGGGCTGGTGGCCGGAGTCGGCCGTGGCGCGCACGTTCAAGGAGGTCTTCTTCGGTCAGCGCCAGCTGTCCGTGCTGCTCTCCGGCTTCCCGGTGGTGCCGTGGCTGGGCGTGTACCTGATGGGCAGCCTGTTCGGTGAGTGGATGGGGACCTGGGGCCGCGCGGACGCGAAGGGCGTGGGGCGCCGCTTCGAACTCGTGGGCCTGGGCATCGCCATGGGCGGCGCCGGACTGGTGGTGGTCCACATCGCGGTGCACCACCTGTGGCACGGCGCGGGCTTCGACACGCTGATGGCGCTCACGTCGCAGGCGCAGAAGTACCCGCCGGGGCCGGCCTACCTCATGCTCTATGGCGGCACGGTGCTCGCGCTGCTGGGGCTCCTGATGCGCGCCGAGCAGGCCGGATACCTGGCGCGCTACCTGCGCGCGACGAGCGTCATCGGCCGGCACTCGCTGCTCGCGTTCGTGCTCCAGTTCTACGTGTACTACGCGGGGCTGTACCTCCTGCGGCTGCACTACACGCCGCTGTGGCCGCTGCTGTTCGTGTTCACCGCCGGGCTCCAGTGGTGCGCCCTGTACGCGTGGGACCTGCGCGGCCGTGCCCGGGAGGCCAGCGCGCGCCTGCCCGCGGCCGTGTCCGGGGCTCGTTAAAGCGAGCGGGCAGGGGAGCGAGCGCCTTCGCGCCGGGTGGCGGACCCTGAACGGCGTCCCCACCCTTCGACGCAGGAGGTCGTGATGCCTGAGGTCGTCGTCTACATGAAGCGCACCTGCCCCTATTCGCGGCAGGCCATGGAGCTGCTCAACGAGAAGGGCTGCGAGTTCCAGAAGGTGGATGTCGCGGCGGACGAGCGGCGGCACGAGGAGATGCTGCGGCGCTGCGGCCGTCAGACGGTGCCGCAGATCTTCATCGAGGGCCAACACATCGGCGGCTGCGATGACCTCTACGACCTGGAGGCGCGCGGCCAGCTGGACGCACTCCTGGGCCGGGAGTCCCAGGACTCCACCGCTCCCTGAAGCCGTCAGCCGCTGTCGCATCCGGGCCGTGTTCCTCATGACGGGGGACACGGCTCGCGTCGTCCGTCCCGCGCGCGGCTGCCCGGTTGCCCTGCGGACAGGCATGGGCGGAGTTCACGGCTGACGGGGAATGCGCGCCACGCGTGTGCCCGTTGCCCGCCGACCCCGCGAGCGCACCCCCGCGCCGTGAACCCTCACGAGGAGTCCACATGCGCTTCCGCCAGACCCTGACGACCATCGTCTGTGCCACCGGGATGCTTGCTGGCGCCGCCGGCTGTACCGGAAAGGTCGAGCCCGCGTCCGCGATAGCCACGCCTCCGGGCACGTCCACGCCGCCCGTCGTCACCCCTCCCCAGCGCCCGCAGACCCCCACGAGCCCTGAAGAGGACGCAGGCGTTGTCACTCCCGAACCGCCTCCCACGCAGGAGCCGCAAGAGCCGGAGCCTCCGCCGCCCGCCGGGTCGCAGTACACGCGCGTGCTCTGGGTCTCGCCCAGCGGCAACGACTCCGCGGCGGGCACGCAGGAACTCCCCCTGCGCACGGTGGCGCGAGCCCTGTCCCTGGTGAAGCCCGGCGAGGCGGTGTTCCTCCAGTCCGGCACGTGGCGCGAGCACGTGGAGCTGAAGGAACGGCAGGGCACGGCGGACAAGCCGCTGACGCTCAGGGCCGCGCCGGGCGCCACGGCCATCCTCAAGGGCGGCTCCATTGGCGAGACGGCGCTGGTGGACGTGAGCGGCGCGCACTGGAACATCCAGGGGCTCACCGTGGACGTGGGCGGCGAGTCCGCCTTCGCGGTGATGTGGCGCGGCGCGGGCGCGCACCACGGCGTGCTGAAGGACAGCATCGTGAAGAACGGCAGGGAGGGCGCGGGCGTCTACGTGACGGAGAAGGCGCACGACGTCCTCGTCGAGAACAACGACATCTCCCGCTTCGACCAGGGCGACGTGGACAGCCACGGCGTCGCGGTGCAGACCTCCGCGTTCAACGTCACCGTGCGCGGCAATGACATCCACCACAACTCCGGCGACGGCGTGCAGTGCCTGGGGCCGGAGGGCGGCGCCACCAACCCGGGCACGCCCTTCGACAACCTGCTCGTGGAGAACAACCAGCTCCACGACAACCGGGAGAACGGCGCGGACATCAAGACGTGCACCCGCGTCACGCTGCGCGGCAACACCGTCTACAACCACCGCGCCGTGTCCACCTCCGCGGGCGAGGGCATCCTCGTCCACATGTCCCCCTCCGACGTCACGCTGGAGGACAACGTCTTCTACGCCAACGCGCGCGCCATCCAGATTGGCGGCAACCGCGAGGGCGCGCCCCCCACGCGCGTCATCCTCCGCCGCAACCTCATCCACGACGGGCTGGGCGAAGCGGACGGCGAGGAGGGCACCGGCATCCGCGTGGACGCGTCCGTGGACGTGAAGGTGCAGCACAACACCGTCTGGAACCTGAGCGGCGCGTGCCTCGTCTTCGGCACGGGCTCCAACGGCGCGAGCGAGGGCCTGGACGTGCGCAACAACGTCTTCGCGGGCTGTGGCATCGCCGCGCGCGGCGGCTCGGGCCGGAGCGGCGCGGTGGTGGACGGCAACCTGTACTTCCGAAGCGGCGGCGCGGTGGTGTTCAACCTGGAGGGCGCTTCCTTGAGCCTGGCGGACTGGCGCACGAAGGCTGGCCTGGACAAACGCTCCCAGGAGCGCGCCCCGGGCTTCGTGGACACGGGCGCGGACGACTACCAGTTGTCGGCGCAGTCGCCCGCTCGCGAGGCGGGCCTGTCCCTGGGGCTGCCCTTCTGCGGTCCGGCGCCGGACCAGGGCGCGTTCGAGTCGGGCTGCCCCTGACCCCGGGGGTTGTGTAGACTCCGGGGCCCCTCGCTCCGGAGTCCTGCGCCCCCGTGTCGGCCCCGTCGGAACCCGCCTTCGGCATCGTCCTGGTCCCCCCGGGGTCGGTGGCAAGAGAACCCCTCAACGCCGCCGCCGAGCGCGCGGGCCTGCGCGTGGTGGACGACCCGGACGACGCCGCCCTGGCGCTGGTGGACCTCACCGCCCCCGGCTGCGGCCCCGCGGTGGTGGAGCTGCTCACGTCCCTCAACGGGCCGCACCTCACGCTGCTCGCGGTGGTGTCCCCGGAGCCGCGCGGCTTCGCCGCCGTGGACACGCTGCGCCCCGCGGACATCGTCACCCACCAGGGGCTGCCCCACGAACTCGCCTGGCGCCTGCAGCGCGCCGCGGAGCGCCACCGCGAGCGCGAGGAGCAGGCCCGCAGCCAGACGGACCTGGCGCTGCTGCTGGAACTCACCGCCGACTACGCGGAGAGCTCCGACGTGGAGGCGCTGCTGCACGGCGTGACGCGCCGTCTGGCGGAGCAGCTGGACATCGCGCGCGCCACGCTGGTGATGGTGGGCGGCGGCGTGGACGAGGGCGTCATCGTCGCCGCCAGCGACGACCCGGGCATGAAGGACCTGCGCATCGACCTGGCGCGCTACCCCGAAATCCGCGAGGTCGTGCGTACGGGCAAGCCCGTCGTGATGCAGGAGGCCGCCACGCATCCGCTGCTGGGCGACACGGAGCGCCGGGCCGTGGCCGCGCGAGGCATCCACGCCATCGCCGCGCTGCCCCTGCCCATCCGCGGCCAGGTGCGCGGCGTGCTCCTGTTGCGCGCGGCCGGGCGCAGGCGGGCCTTCAGCACGCGCGAAATCGACTTCCTCACCACGGTGGCCCACGCGACGGCGGTGGCCCTGCGCAGCGCGTCGGTGCTCCAGTCCGTGCAGACGGCGCGGCTGGCGGCGGAGGAGAAGGCCGCGTCCTTCAAGCCCTACCAGCTCTTCTTCGCCCACGTGAGCGAGGGCGTGGCCATCCTCGACGACGAGGCCGCCGTGCTGTCGCTCAACCCCGCGGGCGCGCAGATGCTGGACACCACCGCCAGCGAGGCCCGGGGCAAGCACCTCAATCAAATCACCCAGCCGGTGGACGACGGCGTGCTGATGGAGCTGGTGACGTCCGCGTCGCGCGGTGAGGCGCGCATGGGCGTGGACGTGGTGGTGCGCACGCCCGCCGGACGCTGCCTCACGCTGTCCATGTCCGCCGCGCCGCTGCGCGACGAGGACGCGGCCACCATCCTGTCCTTCCGCGACGTCACGCACGCGCGCAAGCTGGAGGACGAGCTGCGCAACACGAAGGACTTCCTGGAGCGGCTCATCGACTCGTCGGTGGACGCCATCATCGCGGCCGACCTGAAGGGGCGCATCATCCTCTTCAACAAGGGCGCGGAGGCCATGTGCGGCTACACCGCGCAGGAGGCCCAGGAGAAGCTCAACGCGAACCAGCTCTATCCGCCCGGCGTCGCCCGGAGCATCATGGCCCAGCTGCGCGCTCCCGACATGGGCGGCAAGGGCCGGCTGTCGCTCACGCGCCAGGAGCTGGTGCACCGCTCCGGTGAGCGCGTGCCGGTGAACATGACGGCCTCCATCGTCTACGAGGGCGGCCGCGAGTCCTTCACCGTGGGCATCTTCACGGACCTTCGCGACCGCGTGCAGCTGGAGCGCAAGCTGTCGGACGTGGAGAACCGGCTGGAGGCGAGCGAGAAGAACGCCGTCATCGTCGCGCTCGCCGGCACCGCGGCCCACGAACTCAACCAGCCCCTCACCTCCGTGATGGGCTACGCGGAGCTGCTCAAGCGCAAGCTCAAGGAGGAGGACTTCGCCTACAGGCCGGTGGACATCATCTACCGCGAGGCGGAGCGCATGGCGGAGATCGTCCGGAAGATCGGGAAGATCACCCGCTTCGAGGTGAAGTCGTACGTGGGCGCGCAGCAGATCCTCGACCTGGACAAGGCCAGCTCCCATGAAGAGTGAGGTCCGCGCCGTGCGTCCGTCCGGAAATCTGGCCCCCGACGCCTTCCAGGCCTTCTTCGACGCGCTGGACGAGCCCGCCGCCGTCTGCGACGTGGCCCTGCGCATCGCGGCCGTGAACGCGGCCATGCGCCGCTTCTGCGCCGCGCACGACATCAGCGTGGACGTGGTGGCGGAGGCCCTGTCCAGCGCCGTCGCGCCGGAGGACGGGCAGTCCCACGAAATCGACCTGGTGCTCCAGAGCGGCACCTCGCTGGTGCTCACCCTGTCGCGCCGCGCGGAGACCGTGGCGGTGCGCGCCCGCGTGGACACGGAGGTCATCAGCGGCCGGCTGGTGGTGGCGGAGCGGGCCCTGCTGGAGCAGGCGCGCACCGAAGGCGTGCTCCTGGACCTGGGCCGCAGCGTGGCGGAGGCCGGCGGCGAGGAGGAGCTGGTGGCCGCGGTGGCGCGCGGCGTGAAAGAGCTCTTCCCCGGCCGCGCCTTCTGCATCCGCATCGTGGACGCGCGCACCGGCGGCCTCACGTCGCTCTACGCGGAAGGGCGCCTGAAGGAAGGCGCGCACGAACCGCTGGTCCTCTTCCAGCGCTCCGTGGAGAAGACCAACCTCACCCCCACGGCGCTGCCCCAGGGGCGGGTGACCATCTCCGAAGAGGTCCCGCTGCTCTTCCACGGCAGCACCCGCGCCGTGAGCGCGCCCCTGGTCGCGAGCAGCCAGCTCTTTGGCGCCATCAACATGGAGTACCCGGAGGGGCTGGACGCGGACCCCGCGCACGACGAGCGCGTGCTGCTCCAGCTGGCCAGCCAGGTCGCCGTGGCGGTGAAGAACGCGAAGCTCATCGACGAGCTGACGTTCGTGCGCAAGTACCTGGAGGAGCTGCTGGAGAAGGCCAACGCGCTCATCCTGGTGGTCAACCGGGACAAGCAGGTGGTGGTCTTCAATCAGGCGCTGAGCGCGCTCACCGGCCTCACCAAGGAGCAGGTGCTGGGCAGGGATTTGTCCTCGCTGGTGGCGGACAGCGAGCAGCTGCGGCTGGCGCCCGTGCTGGCGGCGGCCATGCGCGGCGAGTCCGTGAACAACTTCGAGACGCGCCTGCTCACCCGCGACGGCGGCGAGGTGCGCGTGTCCTTCGCCACCTCCTCCATGCTCACCCAGCCGGGAGAGGTCGAAGGCGTCATCGCCATTGGCCAGGACGTCACGGTGGTGAAGGAGCTGGAGAAGCGCATCATCCACGCGGAGAAGCTGGCCTCCATTGGCCAGCTCGCGGCCAGCGTGGTGCATGAAATCAACAACCCCATGACGGCGGTGGCCACGTACGCGGACGCGCTCCTGCAGCGCTCGCGGATGACGCCGGGCGCGAACCCCGCGGACCAGGAGAAGCTGAAGAAGATCCTGGAGAGCAGCCACCGCATCCTGCGCTTCACCCGCGACCTGGTGAGCTACGCGCGGCCCGCCCAGGACCGGCCGGAGCGCGTGTCGCTCAACGCCGTCGTGGACATGGCGGTGGGCTTCTGCGAGCACGTCGTGTCCCAGGCCCGCGTCAGCGTGCAGCGCGAGTACGCCAGCGACGTGCCGCCCCTGGCCGCCGTGCGCGCCAACCTGGTGCAGGTCTTCGTCAACCTCATCACCAACGCCTGCCACGCCATGCAGCCCGGCGGACTGGTGTCCCTGTCCACGCTCCAGGAGGGCCCGGAGGCGGTGGTGCGCGTGCGTGACACCGGCACCGGCATCGACCCGCGCAACCTGTCGCGCATCTTCGAGCCCTTCTTCACCACCAAGCCCGAAGGCCGGGGCACGGGCCTGGGCCTGTCCATCTGCCAGGGCATCGTGGAGAACCACGGCGGACGCCTCACCGTGGAGAGCACGCTGGGGCAGGGCACCACCTTCACGGTGCGGCTGCCCCTGGCGGCGGACTGAAAATCAGTCCTCGCCTCAGCCCTCACCGCCCTCGTCATCCAGCTCGCGGCGGAACTCCTCGTTCGTGAGCAGGCCCTTGCGCGCCATGATGCGCATCAGCGCCCAGAAGCGGCGCTCCAGCTCCTCCAGCCGGTCCGGCTCCTCCCGGGCCGCCTGGCCGAAGAGGTAGTCCAGGTCATCCAGCACGCCGCCGCCACCGCCGGACGCCGGCGCCCGCGCCTTGGGCTTGTCCGCCGTGCCGCCGCCGCCGCGCTTGCGCTTCGCCTGCTCCTCGCGCTCGCGGATGAGGTCCGCCAGCGACGTGCGCTGCGTCTTCTCCGCCGCGGGCAGCTCCTCGCCGACGATGACCTCCTCGTCGTCCTCCACCACGGCCGGGCGCGCGGGCACTGGAGCCGCTCTTGCAGGCGGACGCGCCGGGGCAGGGCGGGGGCCCGTGGCCACCGGGACCTTGTGGTAGTAGCGCAGGATGGCGCCGCGCACCGCGGACAGCGCCGTCACCCGGCCGCTGACCTTCAGGCCGCTGGTGAACTCAATCTCCTCGATGGCGGTGATGTTCAGCGGATCCGCCATGGCCACCACCAGCTGGCGCTTGCCGGCCACGGTCTCCAGCGCGTACGGGAACAGGTCGTGCTGTTCGCAGAAGCGCGCACGCAGCAGGTGCACCGCCGCCCAGTCCGGGGTGATCGCCGCCAGGTCCACCTGGGGCATCCCCAGGGCCTCGCTGAGCGCCTGGGCCAGCGTGGCCTCCGTGATGGCGCCCTGCCCGATGAGCGTCACGCCCAACCGCTGCCGCGTCTGTCGCTGCGCCGTGAGCCCCGCCTCCAGCTGCTCCGGGGTGATCGCGCCGCGTTCCACCAGCAGCTCACCAATGCGCTTCCTGGCCATGGTTTCCCCGCCTAACACGGCCTCTCAAGGTGCCCAAATCGCTGGCACGCACGTTGCGCAAGAGGCAGGAAAGGGCCTGTCATGTGCCCTGGAGAGCGACTTGGCAAGCCGCGCGCCAACGCAAAATTCCTGTGAGATTTCAGTAACTAACGCTGAGGGTGCCTGCCTTGACACGCCTGGGAGCGGTTCCTAGACTCGGCGCCACCGTGATCCAAAATTCCTGCCGCTGACCTGGGTGGATGTCCACCCGGCCGGTAGCAGTGCGGAGCGGCTCGCAGGCGCGTGCCGCGCCGTCCATCTGGAGGCTTTCCGTGATGAACCTGGGGTTCGTAGCCAATCTGTCCGTCCTCGCCAACGCCGGCGGAAGCAATGAGACCTTCCTGCAGGAGCTGGGGCGCCGCTGGGAGTCCGGTCAGGCCGGCATGTACCCCATCGCGGTCTGTCTCGTGATCGCGCTCTCCATCATCATCGAGCGCAGCATCGTCCTGTTCGGCAAGGCCTCCATCAACAAGGAAGGCTTCCTGCGCGGGCTGAAGAAGCACATCTACGCGGGTGACCTGGACAAGGCCATCAACTACGTGGCGGGCCAGAAGAGCACCCCGCTGACCAACGTCGTCAAGGCCGGCCTGATGAGCGTGCCCAAGGGCCAGGAAGAGGTCCAGGCGGCGCTCGACGAGGCCAGCCTGCGTGAGACGCCGAAGCTGGAGGCGCGCACGGGCTACCTGGCGATGCTCGGCAACGCGGCGATGCTCGCGGGCCTCCTGGGCACGGTGAACGGTCTCATCACCTGCTTCGAGGCGGTGGCGAACGTGAACCCGGCCGACAAGGCGACCATTCTGGCGAACGGCATCTCTGAAGCCATGAACTGCACGGGCTTCGGTCTGCTCACGGCCATCCCGGCGCTCGTGGCCTTCTCCGTGCTGATGGGCCGCACCCAGGGCATCATCAACGACATCAACGAGACCTCCGTCTCCGTGCTGAACCTCATCGTGGCCAACCGCGACAAGTTCAAGAACCTGAACATCCCGGCCTCCGCCCACGCCGAGGAGTAGTCCTCCTCAGGCAGTCGCGGTGGACGTGGAACCGGAAGCACTGGCGCGTTGTCTGTGGGAAGCGCGCCATCCTTCGCAGTCTTCTTGAAACGTCGTTCGTGCGCGAAGAGCGCGGTAGGGTTGGGAGGTAGTCGCCATGGCCGGCGGAATGGACCTGGGCACCGGTGGAAAGGGTGGCAAGAAGCCGCTCGATACCGCCATCAACATGGTGCCCTTCATCGACTTGATGGCGGTGACCATCAGCTTCCTCATCATGACGGCGGTCTGGACCCAGATCGGCCGTCTCCAGGTGTCGCAGGCCGGCGGGGCCTCCACGGACGAACAGCAGGAGGAGGAGAAGACCAAGACGGTCCAGCTCACCCTCCTGGTGTCCGCCACGGAGATGCGCCTCACCGCCGACCAGAGCGCCTTCGACCCCATCCCCCTCACCCGGGATGACAAGGGCCGCCCGGACCTGACCAAGCTGGTCGCGCGCTTCAAGGAGTTGAAGGCGCAGCTGCCGGATCAGGCCGCCATCACCCTTCAGACCGAGGACGCGGTCCGCTACGAGGACCTGGTCCGCATCATCGACGAGTGCATCGGCTCCGGGCTTCCCCAGGTGTCGGTCTCCGCGGCGATGGGCTAACAGGAGAGCACCCAAGCCATGGGCATCAAGGTTCCCGGTAAGCGGTACGGCAAGCGGTTGGAGCACTCCAAGGTCTTCGGACACGGCGGTCACGGCAAGAAGAACGGCAACGCCGACCTGCTCATCACCCCGCTGGTCGACATGTTCGTCATCATCGTGCTCTTCCTCATCGCGAACTTCTCCGCGACGGGCGAGGTGCTGATGATGACCAAGGACATCGTCCTTCCCGAAGCGGTCAACGTGAAGGAAGTGGAGATGCACCCGGTGGTGATGGTGTCCAACGACCAGGTCAGCGTGTCGGGCACCATCGTGGGCCGGGTGGAGGACCTCACGAAGGACGAGTACCTCAACATCCCCGCGCTGGAAGAGAAGCTGCGGGACATGAAGAAGCAGTTCGAGGACCTGCACTCCATGGCCGGTGGTGGCGAGACCTTCAAGGGCGACGTCAACATCCAGGCCAACAAGGACGTCCAGTTCAAGGTCATCAAGCGGGTGATGTTCAGCTGCGCCACGGCCGGCTACGGCAACATCAACTTCGCGGTCATCCAGGCCGGTGGCGCCGCGGCCGGTGAGAAGACCGCCGCCGTCACGCCGTAACCCAAGCTTCGCGGCGGACCCCGGCCGGTTCCGGGGTCCGCGCTTTACAAAAGACGCCCTGACCCTGCCTGGGTCGGGGCGTTCGCGTTTCTGCTAGAGAAGCGCCCCATGCTCCTGCGCGCCGTGCTCTTCGACCTGGATGGGACGCTGGTGGACTCGCTGGGGGACATCGCCACGGCGATGAACCACGCGCTCGTGCACCACGGCCTGCCGCCGCACCCGGAGGCCGCCTACCTGCGCTTCGTGGGGGAGGGCGTCGCGAAGCTGGCGGAGCGGGCCACGGGCCACGCGCCCGCCGCGCTCCAGGGGCAGGTGCTGGCCACCTACCACGCCTACTACGACAGCCACCTGTTCGACCGGACGCGCGCCTACCCGGGCGTGGAGGACGCGCTCGGGGAGCTGGCGGCGGTCGGCGTGCGGCTGGGCGTGCTCAGCAACAAGTCGGATGACTTCGTGAAGCGGCTGGCGGCGCGGCTGCTGCCGGGCGTGCGCTTCACGGCCGTGTACGGCGAGCGGCCGGGCATCCCGCGCAAGCCGGACCCCACGGCGGCGCTGGCGCTGGCGGCGGAGCTGGGCGTGGTGCCGGGCGCGTGCGGCTTCGTGGGGGACACCTCCGTGGACATGGACACGGCGAAGGCCGCGGGCATGTACGGCGTGGGCGTCACCTGGGGCTTCCGCACGGCGGAGGAGCTGCACGCGCACGGGGCTCGCGCGGTGGTGTCCTCCGCGGGCGAGCTGCTGGCGGCGCTGAGGACCGCGGGCGCCTGAAAAGCAGCAGGGGCCGCCTCCTTCGTGAGGAGGACGGCCCCTGGAGTTACCGCGCGGTGACTTCGTGGATCAGGCGGCCACGGCGAGGTCCGGCTTGGACTGCTCCGGGACGGCGTTCACGGCGGGCGGGCGGCCCAGCATCTTGAGCATCCGGTAGTGCGACGCCACGGCGCTCCGGAAGGTGGTCGCCTCGATGTAGGGCAGGCCGTGTTCGTGCGCGGTGGCCTTCACGATTTCGCTCAGGGCCGGGTAGTGGATGCTGCACACCTTGGGGAACAGGTGGTGCTCCACCTGGAAGTTGAGGCCGCCCACGTACCAGCTCAGCAGGCGGTTCTTGCGGGCGAAGTTCGCGGTGGTGCGCAGCTGGTGCACCATCCAGGCGTCCTCCACCTTGCCGTCCGTGTCCGGCACGGGGAACTCCGCGTTCTCCACCACGTGCGCCAGCTGGAAGACGATGCCCAGGATGAAGCCCGCCGTCATGTGCATGGCCAGCTGCCCCACCACGAACTGCCACCAGGTCACGTCCAGCACCAGCCACGGAATCACCAGCGTCCAGCCGTAGTACACGGCCTTCATCGCCAGCAGGCGGGCCCACTCGGCCGGCGCGTGCTTCTTGTCCTTGTAGGGGCCCAGGTCCTTCTGGAAGAAGTACTTGTAGTCCTTGGCGAACACCCAGAAGACCGTGGTCAGCGAGTAGGCCAGGAAGGCGTACAGGTGCTGGAAGCGGTGGTACCCCTTCCACTCGCTGTGCGGCGACAGCCGCAGCTGCGGGCTCACCGTCAGGTCCTCGTCCATGTTCTGGATGTTGGTGTAGGTGTGGTGGAGGACGTTGTGGGTGATGCGCCACATGTAGCTGTTCGCGCCAATCAGGTCGAACGCCAGGCCCACCACGCCGTTCACCCGGGCGTCGTCGCTGTAGGAGCCGTGCACGCCGTCATGGCCGATGCAGAAGCCGATGCCCGCGATGGCCACGCCCATCAAGACAGCCAGGCCCAGCATGCCCCAGGCGTTGAAGTGGCCGCTGAGCAGCAGGCCGTAGACGCCCGCCGTGAAGCCCAGGATGCAGAGGGCCTTCACGTACATGGCCTTGTTGGCCCGCTGCGAGAGGTTCCGGGTCTCGAAGTATTCAGAGACGCGCCGCTTCAGGTCCTCCGCGAAGGAGGCGTCTCGCTGGCCAAAGGTCACACGGGTCGGGTTTGTCACTGGGAGGGACGCCTCACGGGAGGGGGACGGCTGGGTGGAGCGGAAACCGGTGGACTCCACGATAGGACACGTCCAGGCGGAAGTGTTCAGGGCTGAAAACTATTCCGGAACACCGCCGCCTCCCAAACCTGTCACCCCTGGCCGTCTGGAGCGTCAGCCAGCGGGAAATGCACCGCCCCGAGAAGGCGTTTCACTGCCGGATCGAGGTTGTTACCTTCGACGACGTGAGGGAAACCGGGAGTGGTTCCCGGCTCGACTTCATGCCTGTTCAGGGTTAAGGCGCGGTCTTCGCCCCAAAATATGGGGGCGGGCAGTCCGGCGATTTCGCCGGGTTGCCAGTGGGACAAGGAAGCAGATCATGGCAAGTGGTACGGTGAAGTGGTTCAATGATGCGAAGGGCTTTGGTTTCATCACGCAGGACAGCGGTGGTCCGGACGTGTTCTGCCACCACACGGCCATCCAGTCGGACGGCTTCCGCACCCTGGCCGAGGGCCAGAAGGTGGAGTTCGAAGTGAAGAAGGGCCCCAAGGGGCTCCAGGCGGAGAACGTCCGCCCGGTCGGCTGAGCCAACCGGCTCGGCTGCTCTTCACGCATCCACGAGGTCCGGCCTTGACGGGGCCGGGCCTCTTTTTCGGTCAATGATTTCCAGGAGGTTCCATGCAGGGAAGGTCCACGAAGCGGCAGAAGGAGATGGCGCGCGCGCAGAAGCAGCGCGAGAAGGACGCCAAGAAGGCCGAGCGCAAGACCGAGAAGGACCAGCGTCCGACTCGCGGGCCGGGCGAAGAGGATCCGGACATCGCCGGCATCGTCCCGGGCCCGCAGCCGTTGCCCGACGCCTTCAACACCTGAGGCGGATGCAACGACACCGCCCCGGCCCATGAGGGCACCGGGGCGGCGGTGGGTGAGGGGCCTGGCGGCCCCTTTTTCATGTCCGCGTGACGTCAGCCCACGCTGTATCTCAGCCGCTCCTTGTCCTCCGCGCGGTTGTAGGCGGTGGCCGCGGCGATGACGTGGCACACCCAGCCGAGGATGCCACCCGTGCCCAGCCAGAAGCCGGGCGTGACGATGAGCCAGAAGACCCCGCGCAGGATGTCTCCGTTGTAGATCTGCCCCACGCCGGGGATGAAGAACGACAGCAGCGCAGCAAGACCGGGACGCGACATGAGATTCGTTCCTCCTTGCCCTCTTCTACGGTCCTGAAGGGTGTCCATTGCATGCCCGCCGGGCACCGCCTGCCTGCCGGGTGGGCCTGCCTGCGGATGGGGTGCAACGTCCTGCGGTCCCCGCTAGCATGGCGCATGTTCCCGAGGCCCTGGATTCACGGCCCGGCGGGGACGGGGGGAGTCATCATCCAAGGTCGTCCTCAGGCCCGTGTGGCGGCGTTCCCAATCCGGGGCCTCGTGGAGTGCCTCGCGCTGGCGGCGGTGTACCTGCTGGCCGCGCGGGTGGCGCTGTCCCTGGCCGCGGAGAAGAGCCACATCTGTCCCGTCTGGCTTCCCTCGGGCGTGGCCCTGGGCGGGCTGTTGCTGCTGGGCGTGTCCCGCTGGCCCGCGGTGGCGATGGGCGCGGGCGCGGTGGCGTACGCCATGGACGTCACGCCCGGGGTGGGGCTGTCCGTGGTGCTGGGCTCCACGCTGGAGGCGGTGCTGCCGGCGCTGCTGTTCCGGCGGATGGAGGGCGCGCGCGAGCTGCACCGCGTGCGCGACGTGGTGTGGCTG
>NZ_RAWL01000015.1:0-44158 GCF_003668885.1 Corallococcus sp. AB049A
ACCCGGAGGCGGAGGTGTTGGATCCGACGCCCGTCCCGACGACGGACGGCGTCCCAGGGCCTCTGCCAGGCGTCTACACGGACAAGGGCGAGGCGCCGGAGACGGACCTCATCCGCGGGCTCGTGTCGTTCCCGCTTCGCGACGAGGCCGGGCTCGAGCAGCGCATCGCGGACATCTACAAGCCGGACAGCCAGCGCTTCCGTCAGTACATGACGCAGGCCGAGTGGATGGCGAAGCACGCCCCGCTGGAGAAGGACGTCAAGATTGTCACGGACTGGCTGAAGTCCGAGGGCATGCAGGTGAACTTCGTCGCCACCAACCGCCTGCTGGTGCAGTTCGTGGGGACGGTGGGCCAGTTCAACAAGGCGTTCGGCGTGAAGCTCATCGTCCTGGAGCGCAAGTCGCCCCAGGGCGGCAATGATCCGCACGACGTCTACGGCCTCACGGAGGGCGTCAAGGCGCCCGCGTTCGTGCAGCAGCGCATCCACGCCGTCGTGGCCCTGGACCTGCCGGCGGAGACGGGCACGCTGCCCGGCGAGTTCGGCCAGCCGTCCACGGAGCCGCCCAACCCCGTCAGCCGGGGCCTCACGCCGCAGCAGGTGGCGCGCGCGTACAACGTGGACTCGCTCTATGAGCAGGGCCACCGGGGCCAGGGCACGAAGCTGGGCGTGGTGATTGGCGCCAGCTTCCGTTGGAAGGACGTGCGCGCCTTCTGGAAGATGTGGGGCATCGAGCGCGAGGACCCCAAAATCATCCAGACCATGGAGCCGCCCGTCACGCGCTACCGCGAGGGCACGCTGGACGTGGAGTGGGCCGCGGCGATGGCGCCCAAGGCGGAGGTGCTGGTCTACATGGGCCCGGACGCGCGCAACACGTCCATGCTCTACACGTACAACGAGGCCATTGGCCGGGGCGAGGTGAGCGTCATCACCACGTCCTTCGCCCACCGCGAGGACTCCGAGCCGCGCGCGGTGCACGAGGCCTACAGCCACGCGAGCGCCATGGCCGCCGCGCTGGGCATCACCGTCGCCGCCGCGAGCGGTGACTCCGCGGGCGTGGACGTCCCGGGCAACAGCCCCTACGTCACCGCCGTGGGCGGCACGCAGCTGAAGATGAACGGCATGACGGTGACGGGTGAGACGGCCTGGTACTACTCGGGCTCCGGCATCACCCGCACCTTCGCCACGCCGGAGTGGCAGAAGGGCCTGGTCCCCATGCCCGCCAAGCGCGCGGTGGTGGACGTCGCGCTCAACGCGGACACGGGCTACTGGTACACGTGGCTGGGCGTCACCACGCCCAACACCGGCACGTCGTTCGCTTCGCCCATCTTCGCGGGGCTCATGGCGGTGGTGAACGGCGCGCGCTCGGAGGTGGCGAAGCCGCCGGTGGGCTGGCTCAACTCGCAGCTCTACACGCTGCCGAACGTCCAGAAGACGTTCCGCGACGTCACCCAGGGGGTCACCGACAAGCAGTACGAAGCCGGACCGGGCTGGGACATCCCCACCGGCTGGGGCGCACCCGACGCGGAGGGCCTCTTGCGGACCCTGCCTTGAGCGGGCAGGCGACATAGAGCGGACGGGCGTGCGGGCGCCGCTCCGGTTGTCATCCCGAGTTGACGGGATGCGAATGCATGCGCAGGGCATGCTGTTCGGGACAGGACCATGTCCTCGTCCTCCCTGCGCGCATCCCTTTCCTGCCTCCTGCTCGTCGCAGCCGCTTGCAGCAATGCTGGCGCCGGAACGAGCACCGCCGTGGCGGAGTCTCCCTCCACGTCCTCTCCGGGGACCGTCTCGCAGGCGCCCACCTCTCCCACCACGCCTGTCGTGGAAGAGGTGACGCAGGCGCCAGACACGGAGACGCCCGCGGCCGAGCCGCCGGTCGTCAGCGCGCCTGCTCCCTCCGCGAGCGTGTGCGCGCCCCTCACCTCGCTGACCAGCCTGACGGGCAACCTGGCGACGTGGCTGCTGACGGCCCCCATCACCCCGCCCAACAGCGGCGGCTTCAAGGAGCCGGGCGGCACGGAGCTCGCGGCGTTCGAAGGCGCGTTCCGCACGCTGCTCACTGAAGGGCCCAACCCGCAGGTGGTGCAGGACCTGGCGAAGCTGGGCTACGGCGTGTCCACCTTCCGCAATGACTCGGGCGGCGGGTGGCTGGTGGTGCGCGAGCAGGGCCTGCTGCCGCGCGGCGGCGGCACGTTCATCATCAACCTGTTCCCCGCGCGCAACCTGTGGCTGGAGGCGCCTCACGCTGACTCTGATGAGGGCACGCTGCGTCAGACGGCCTCGCAGCTGGTGACGCTGGGCGCGCGCGCGCTGCTGATTACCGGCAGCAACCGCTGCGCCGTCACCACGGCCAGCCCGTGCAGCGGATCCACCAGCGTGTGCGGCACGAAGGGCCTGCGCATCTCCGACACCGCGCACTACGGCAACAACTTCTTCACCGCCGCGCACCGCGCGCTGCGCGACACGTACCCGGACGCCATCGCCGCCAGCATCCACGGCATGGACGCGGGTGACGGCCCCGAGGCCGCCGTGGTGAGCGACGGCACCGGGACGCCGCGCCCGGAGGCGCTCTCCAACCGCCTGCGCGACGCGCTCAACACCCATCTGGCCGGCACGAAGAAGGCCTTCTCCTGCAACTCGGCGGAGGACTCGGGCAAGCACCGGACGCTGTGCGGCACCAGCAACGTGCAGGGCCGCATCGACAACGGCGCCGCGGACGCCTGCTACTCGGAGGCCCCCGCCGCCACGGACCGCTTCATCCACCTGGAGCAGTCCGCCACGCTGCGCGGCACCGGCGCGTCGTCCAGGGCCGTCATGCAGGCGCTCGCGGACACCGTGCCCTGCACGCTCGCCGGCTCCGGCCTGGGCTGCCAGGCGGTGGCCGCGCAAGACTGCCCGTGAAGTGTCGCGTGGACGACGTCCTCACCTGCCGTGCCAACCTGCTTCGCCTCATGTGAAGCAGGCGGGCTGATCCGTCCCAGGGTCCAGGTCCACTGTCCGCGGCCGGGCATTCAGTGACACTGGAGGCTCGAATTTTCGGTTGGACAGCGGACGCTTCTCGGCAGGCGAGAGAGGCAACCCTGGTCGGGTCCGGGAGCCTCCCTAGATTCGAGCGGCCACCATGGCGCTCCTTTCGACCCTGACACTCTTTCCGGCCTACTCCCTCGACACCTCCATTCTGGTGGCGGTGCTCGTGGGCGTGCTCATCCTGGCGCTCCTGACGGAGACGCTGGGGTGGGTCTTCGTGGGCCTTGTCGTCCCCGGCTACCTGGCCTCGGTGTTCGTCATCCACCCCGAGGCGGGCTGCACCGTCGTCGCCGAGTCGCTGCTCACCTACGGCCTGGCGCTGGCGTTCTCCAGTGGACTGTCCCGCACGGGCGCCTGGAGTGAGTTCTTCGGCCGGGATCGCTTCTTCGCCGTGGTGCTCGCCAGCGTGGTGGTGCGCGCGGTCAGCGAGACGTGGCTCTTGCCCGTGCTGGGGCACTGGATGGACGAGCGGTGGGGGACGTCCTTCATCGTCGACCGCAGCCTGCACAGCATCGGCCTGGTGCTGGTGCCGCTCACCGCGAACGCCTTCTGGAAGCTGAAGCTGCGCCGGGGCCTCTGGCAGGTGTTCGTGCCGGTGGCGCTGACGTACGTCATCCTCCGCTTCGTGCTGCTGCCCGGCACCAACCTGTCCTTCTCCAGCCTGGAGCTGATGTACGAGGACGTGGCGCAGGACTTCCTGTCCAGCCCCAAGGCCTACATCATCCTGCTGACGACGGCGTTCCTCGCCGCGCGCTTCAACCTCAAGTACGGCTGGGACTTCAACGGCATCCTCGTGCCCGCGCTGCTGGCGCTCACGTGGCTGGAGCCCCTGAAGCTCGTGGCCACCCTGGCGGAGGTGCTGCTCCTGGTGGTGGCCGCGAAGGCGGTGCTGTCCGTGCCGGGGCTTCGCACGCTCAACCTGGAGGGCCCGCGCAAGACGGTGCTCGTCTTCTGTCTGGGCTTCCTCGTGAAGTGGGGCATCGGCTGGGCCATGGGCGGCCGCATCCCCGGCCTCAAGGTCACGGACCTCTTCGGCTTCGGCTACCTGGTGCCCACGCTGCTGGCGGTGAAGATGCTGCAGAAGCAGGTGATTGCGCGCGTGCTGCTGCCCACGCTGCACACGTCGCTGGCGGGCTTCCTCATTGGCAGCCTCGCGGGCTTCGGGCTGTCGCTCATCGAACCGCGTCCGGCCACCGCGCTCACCGCGGAGGCGCCGCGCGAGCACGTGCCCGGCCTGGGCCTGGACCAGTCTCCGCTGGGTCTGATGGTGATGGGCCGCGCCACGGCGCGCGAAAGCGACGTGGGCGGCCAGTCCCTGCGGCTGAAGCACGGCGACCTGCGCGCGTACAACGGGCTGTGGAACGGGCTGGACGCGTGGCTGGAGTCGGGCCGCGCGGAGGGCTTCACCGCGCTGAAGACGCAGGCGGTGGCGCTGGGGCTGGAGCTGCGCGAGCTGCCGAAGCAGGACGGCGCGCCCGCGCGCTATGCGCTGGTGGAGCGCGTGGAGGGCGTTGGCAAGGCGGGCTGGGACACGTCGCTGCTCGTGCCCGGCGCGCAGGGCCCTGTGCTGGAGGTGCCGCGTCCCCTGACGGAGGCGCCGAGCGCCGAGGCCGCCGCGCTCCTGTGCGAGCGCGTGCACTGCCGCGCCGTCATCGTCAGCGGCGTGGATTCCCACCGCGCGGGCCTGGTGCTGGGTGACGCGCTGTCGCAGTCGGAGACGCCGCTGCGCCAGGCGCACGACGCGCTGTCGTCACGGGAGCGCGTGCAGCTGCGCGTGGATCCTTCACTCAAGCCGGGCCAGGTGGTGCTGCACACGCCGGACGGCAAGGCGCCGCAGGGCCTGGACCTGCTGTGGCCGGGCGCGAAGGTGACGGCCGAGCCGCCGCCGGAGCCCGGTGACACCTGGGGCGAGGCGCGCGTGAGCGTGCTGCGCGCGGGCGCCGCGGACCTGGCCTCGCTGGTGCTGGAGCACGCGCAGCCGCTGGCCGCGCCGATGACGGAGCGCGAGGCGCTGGGGACGCTGATGGTGACGCCGGAGGTGGCGCGCGTGCCGGCGGTGCGGCCTTCGGACGCGGAGCTGCTGGTGCTGGAGCAGCAGGTGGCGTCGCCGCTGCTGGGCGGCGGGATGGCGGACGTGCCGCTGGCGCTGCGTCCGCGCTGGGCGGGCGCCATGGCGGCGCTGCTGGGCCTGCGCGTGCACCCGGTGACGGAGTGCGCGGGCGCGAACGGTTGCTGGTGGGTGACGGACGCGGAAGGCACGCCGGGCCGGCTGGGCGCGGGGCTGCTGGTGCGTCCGGGCGGCTCGCCGCTGGCGCTGGAGGTGCCGTCTCCGGCCCGTGAGGCGGGCACGCTGCCGGTGGCCGCGGAGCTGTGGCACGAGTCGCGCTCCACCGCGCTGGTGTTCGCCACCGCGTCCGGAGACCTGCCCCACCCTGCCACCTTCGGTGAGCTGCGCACGAGCTTCCAGGCGTTCCACCAGGCGGTGCACCGCGCGCTGCCGAAGGAGCAGGGCTGGGTGCTGCACCTGCGCGGCTTCTCCGGCCGGCCCTCCGTGGAAGCGGACGTGCTGGTGGACGTGGGCAGCCCGGTGCTCACCCCGGCGCAGCGTCCGGCGGACCTGGAGAAGCTGTTGTCGCGGGAGGGCCCGCTGGGCTGGCTGGGGCAGCGCGTGCGCTACCACGACGGCTCTCCGGAGCTGACGGGCCTCAACGACGCGAGCCCGCAGCAGGTCTTCTCCCGCACGTTTGGCGGTGCGCGGCTGGCCACGCTGTGGCTGTCCGAGCCGCTGCGCGGCGCCTTCGTGGGCCCCCGGCTGGTGGCGGAGGAGCTGGCCATCACGGGCCTCTTGCCCGAGGAGCCGCGCGAGTCTCCCGAGCGCGCGTTGCTGGCGGACCGGCTGGTGGCGCCGACGCAGCCGGTGTCCAGCGCGCTGAAGGAGCACTTCGCGGAGCTGACCGCCAGCGCGGAGCGCTACGTGGCGCAGCAGAACGTGCATGACCTGCGCGCGCTGGCGCAGACGAAGCGCGTGGGCAACGTGACGCGAGTGGTGAAGTCCGGCTTCAGCGCCGAATACGGCCTGCCCTTCCTCCTGGTGGAAGCACGGCAGGGCAAGCAGGTGCTGCGCGCCGTCTATTTCCTTCAGCAGCACCCGTCGCCGGCGAAGCGCGCGGAGCTGACCGCGGGTGACGCGCAGCTCGCGAGCACGGTGGACCTGGCGCTGCGGCACCGCCGTCCGGTGGTGTTGACCGGGGAAGTCTCCCGCGAAGAGGCCCGTCGATGAAGACCCGCAGCCGCGCCCTCGTGGCGCTCCTTGGCCTGATGGTGGGCCTGGCCCTCATCTGGGGCGCCAGCTTCGCCGTGCTGGGCAACACCGACACGCCCACCGCGCGGCGCGACGCGAAGTTCGTCAACGCCGAGCGCCTCATCTTCTACCGCCTGGAGCCGGGCCGGGAGATGCGCGTGCGCGTCCCCGCGGAAGCGGAGGAGCTGCTCATCGTCACGCACGAGCTGCTTCCGGACGGCACGCCCTACGCGCCGGAGAAGCAGTACCAGTACGGCCTCAAGGCCATCCTGCGCGGTCCGGACGGCGTCCTCCTGGAGCGCTCCATCTTCACGCGCACGCGCCAGAGCAAGGGCCAGCCGCAGGAGGACGGCACGTTCCTGGAGGAGAGCGCCTTCACCACGCACGCGGCTCAGCAGGTGACGGACGAGCGCGAGTTCGTGCTGCGCCTGCCCAAGGAGCGGCCGGACTACGCCGTGCTGTACCTGCGGCCCGCGAGCCCCAGCGACACGCTGCTGGCGCGCGTCTACGTCCGCGCGCACCGCACGCTGCCGCTGCTCGCGTCGCAGAAGCTGGCCCAGGCCCGCGCGGAGGTGCGCGCTGGCCGCGCCACCTTCGAGCCCTTCGAGAAGCTCTCCCCCGACACGCGCCGCTGGCTGGCGGAGGAGCACTGGGAGCGCCTGAACGCGGAGGGCGAGGCGGGCACCGACTACCAGATTGAACCCGTGTACCGCACCACCTACCGGCTGCCGCTGGTGGAGGCCACCGAGTCCGTGCAGGAGCGCCTGGGCGCGGGCCGCGCCGTGGCCCTCAACGTCACCGGGCCCGCGAAGCCGGTGCTGTGGCTGTGGAGCGACGCGACGGACGCGAAGGCGCAGCCGCACGGCCCCGTGACGGTGCAGACGCTGTCCGCGGACGGCACGGCGCACACCATGGAACTGCCGGGCCCCGTGGCGGGGTCTCCCATGTCGCATCCGCTGGAGCTGCCCGCGGGCGTGCACACGGTGATGGTGCGCAACGACGGCCAGGAGGACCTGCGCTACACGGTGGAGGGCCCGTTCGAGTCGTGGCTCCTGCCCGCCGAGTCGCGCCCCCAGCCGGGCGTCGCGTCGGAGGGCCGCGTGGCCTTCCTGCCGGACCTGCGCCGCACGGAGGCGTTCGCCACCGGCCCGGCGTGCCCGGTGCTGGAGCTGGACATCGATCCGCGCATGGACGCGGTGGGGCGGCTGGTGCGCATCGACGCGCGCTCGCTGGACCGCGCGCCCTCGCGTGAGCCGCTGCACCTGAGCCTCACGGTGCTGGACGCGCAGGGCCAGCCGCTGGGTCAGGCCGCGCTGGACGCGACGCCGGAGCCCGCGCCGTTCGAGAGCGCGGCGCTGGTGCCGCTGCCGGGCGGCGCCCTGCCCTGCACGACCGTGGCGAAGGCGGCGGACGACGCGGGTTCGGCCGGCTCCGGAGAAGTCACGGATCTGCCGGCGTGGGTGTCGGGTCCGGCGAGCGCCCGGGTGTTCCTGCCCATGGGCGCGCGCAAGCTGCGCGTGGAGGCGCCGCGCGCGACCATCGTGCAGCTCTACAGCTTCCTGTCGAGCGGCCAGCCCATCGTGGCGTCCGCGCCGTACACGAGCGACGCGCTGACCGGCGTGCGCTGGCGCAACGCGCCCGTGGATTCGCGCGCGTGGCACCCCATGCGTCCTGCGAACCTGAGCGCGCTGCTGCAGGGGGGCGCCCGGCTGGAGCTGCTGAGCCAGGTGCGCCTGGAGCCCGTGGGTCCGGTGGAGGAGTCGCTTCCGCCGACGGGGGACGCGGTGGTGGTGCGTCCCCATGGCTCGCCCGCGGTGGTGGAGGTGCTGGAGTCCGCGCAGGCGGACACGGTGGACATGGTGAAGGCGCTGTCCACGGTGCTGGAGCCGGGCCGCGCGGTGCGGGCCCGCTTCGACGCGCGCACGCCCACCCGTCCGGAGGTGCGCCTGTCGCTGAAGGACGCGGCGGCGCTGGGCAACGAGGTGGAGGTGCTGCTCGATGGCGAGCCGCTGCACCGCTTCACCGTGCGCTCCACGCGGGCTCGGGAGCTGTTGCCGCCGCTGCCGCCGGGGGAGCATGAGGTGCTGCTGCGCTCCTCGGCGCCGGGGCTGACGGCGCTGCTCAACCGGCCTCCGGCGGCGGGCAGCGGCCTGCGCTCGCGCACGGTGTATCCGGTGGGCCAGGGCGGCCTGCGCGTGCCGGTGCGCAAGACGGGTCCGGGCGCCGTCACCCTCAACGTGGTCGTCTACACGCCGGTGGCGGAGGGCGCGACGGAGCCCCAGCTGTCCGTGACGGTGGATGGAGGCAACCCCGTGCGCCGCGCCAGCGTGCTGGTGCCGCACGTCACGCGCGCCGAGCGCACGGTGGTGCTGCCTCCTTCCGAGCGCGACCCGGCCATGCCGGTGGGCCGCCCGGGCGTGAAGTGGTACGCGCGCACCGTGCCGGTGACGCTGGGCGAGGACATCGCGCCGGGCGTGCACACCGTGCGCATCCAGGCGCTGGGCACGGGCCCCATGTGGGCGCGGTTCTTCATGTTCGGCCAGGCGGTGGAGAACACCGCGCCGCGCATGTGGAACCGGGGTGGCTGGCAGCCGGACGAGGACATGTTGTGAGGTTCCTCGGGAGGACCGGGTCGTGGCGCCCGCTGGTGGCAGCGGGAGTCGTGTCCGTGCTGGGCGCCTCCGTGAGCGCCCACGCCCAGGCGGCCGCGAAGGCGGCGCCAAGGCCGTCACCGAGGCAGGAGCGCGTGCCCCAGGAGGATCCATCCGTGAACGTGCCCGAGCATTCCGGGTGCCGCGTGGACGCGCGCTTCTCCGGGCTGTGGCCCCGCGTGGACGCCGTGACGTTCCACCCCACCACGCTGGAGGAGCGGGCCGCGTTCTCGAAGCTCTTGCCCGCGCTGCTCGCCGCCGCGCCGAAGCAGAAGGACGTGCCGCCGGAGCTGACGAACGTGGCCGCGTCCGTGGGCTTCTTCCTGGAGACGTGGACCACGCCTCGCGACACCTTCTGGGTCCTGCGTGAACGGCCGGACGGCTACCACGGCGCGGGCGCGTATGTGATCCGCACGGGGGAGGCTTCCCACGACGTGGTGCAGGTGCCGCACCCGTACTTCGACATCGGCACGGAGGACATCGGCGCCAGCCTCTTCTCCTGCCCGCCGGAGGGCCACGCGCCGCGCCTGTTCATGACCGCCACCGCGCACCGCTACAAGGGCACGCCCGGTGAGACGCCCGAGGCCCCGGAGCACCCGGCCGACGTCGCGCACAACCCGGAGCACCTCTTCCAGACCGTGACGGACCTGGCCGCGCGCCAGCTGCCCGCCTTGCGCGTGGTGCAGCTGCATGGCTTCGGCGAGTCCAAGGTCCAGAAGGGCCGCACGGAGACGCTGGCGGCGGTGGTGAGCGACGGCTCGCGCAAGCCCGGAATGTGGGCCCGGAAGGTGTCTTCACCCCTGGAGGACGTGATGGGTCCCGGAGTGAAGCTGTTCCCGGACGGGGTGCAGGTGCTCGGTGGAACACAGAACGCGCAGGCCCGGCTGCTCCAGGCCTACCCGCTCGCCCGCTTCCTGCACCTGGAAATGTCATCCCGTACGCGCAAAGCGCTGGCGAGCCCGGCGCGCCTGGACCGGCTGGCCCAGATTCTGTTCGCACCCTTGGAGGACTGAGCGCCGATGTTTCCTGTTCGACGCCGCGCCCGTTACACCCTGCTCGTGGGAGCGCTCGCGGCGCTGCCCGTCATCGCGCAGCCCGCCGTCTCGCAGCCGTCCGTCATCGCCCGCAGCGAGGAGGGCATGACCTGGCAGCCTCGCGCCGTCCGCGGTCCGGTGGCGCTCGAGGACCTCCGGGGCCACGCCCCCTATGTGCCGTCCGGCGTGCCGCAGGTGACGGGCGCCATCGATGTGACGTCCCAGAAGGGCGCGGCCGTGTGGCTGGGCCCGCTGGACGTGGTGCGCGTCACCGGCCCGGCCGGAGCGCTGCGCTTCACCCGCGTGCCGCTGTCGGACGGCGACGACGCGCCCGAGCTGCGCGTGGAGGAAGAGGGCGTGCCGGAGCGTCCGGGCCGCTGGTACCTGGCGGAGCCCATGGGCGCCGGCAGCATCTGGTGGGTCACGGCGACGAAGAACGCCCGCATCGTGGTGGAGCGCCCCACGCACACGTCCACGGCTCGCACCGAGGAGCGGATGCGGGACGCGCTCCTCAAGTGGGTGGACGGCAAGGGTCCGCGCCCGGCGCTGGCGTTCGACGCGGCCACGCGCGCGCGCCTGGACGTGGACGCGGCGCTGGAGGCGGAGCTCGTGAAGGACGAGCCCGCGACCTCGGCCTTCCGCACCGCGGTGCGCGACTGGCGCAAGGCCGCGGCGCTGCGCGAGTGGGCGCTGGTGTCGCCGCTCTACGGCCAGGCGGTGCGCGTGGAGCGCCCGCGTCCCACCGGCACGGAGGTGGTGCTGGAGGGAATGGACGCGCCCTGGGTCCGCCCGGAGGTGAAGGGCTCGGTCTGGGCGCTGGAGCTGGAAGGCCCGGGCGTCTTCTCGCTGGAGGCGCGCACGGTGATGGGCAACGGCGCGCCCGCCGAGGCGCCGTCGGTGGAGGTGTACGGCGTGGGCGGGGTGCTCGCGCACGCGCAGCTGACGCCGCAGCCCGCGTGGGCGGAGGCGCCTGAAGGTGCCGCGCTGCCGGATGGGCGCACCGCGCGGATGCTCGCGTCGGGGGAGCGCGTGGGCATCGTGGAGGAGATGCGCGTGGCGCTGCCTCCGGGCAAGCACAACTACCGCGTGAGCTGGAAGGGCCCCGCGCCCATGCTGCGTGCGCGCGTCGCCACGCGCCGGCCCACGCTGTCCGAGGCGCTGTCGCACCAGACGCACTGGACGGAGCTGGCGGAGAAGGCGTGGGAGGTGGTGAAGCAGGACCCCGCCGCCCGGCCTTCCCTGCTGCGTCAGCGGCTGGTGGCGTTGATGCCGGACCTGGCGCGCGGGACGTACGGCCGCATCAAGACGGAAGGCCTGTCGCCGCTGCTGACCGCGATGGCGGCCCTGGCGGATGGCGACACGGACGTGGCGGTGGAGTCGCTGAAGGGCGCGGATGCGTCGCCGCTCGCGTGGCACCTGCGGCTGCTCACCGCGAAGAAGCTCCTGGATGGAAACAAGCCGGACGTCGCGCACGCGCTCCTGGGCACCGCGCCCGCGCTGCCGGACGCGGGCTTCCTCACCGCCGAGGCGTCGGAGCTGGTGGCCCGCCTGCCGCTGGGCGACCCACTGCGCAGCCGCGAGCTGGCCGCGCTGGAGCTGGCGTGGCGCGCGGAGCCGCTGTCGGAGGACATCCGCCGGAGCTATCGCGCCGCGTGGTGGCGCGCGAGCCGCTGGTCGCAGGTGACGCCCGCGCCTCGTGAAGATGGAACCGAGGTGAAGTCCTCGCAGTGGCTGGACCTCCAGGGCATGGAGGCCGACGCGTCGATGACGGGCAGCGCGCTGTGGCCGCTCGCCGTGGGAGGCACCACGCGCGTGCAGGCCAAGGGGCTCGCCGAGGCGCCGACGCTGCTGCGCGCCTACGTGATGATGCCGCCGGGCGCGAAGGCGAACCCGGTGCTGCGCGTGGGCAGCAACGCGTTCCCGCTGCTGCCGCTGTCGGCGGTGGAGCCGGTGGAGATTGCCCTGCCTCCGGGTGAGCACGCCCTGAAGCTGGAGGGCGCGGAGGGCACGCGCGCGTTCTTGTCGCTCGCGCCCGCGCAGGCGCAAGGGACGCCGGGCGAAGTGGGCTACGTGCGCTCGCAGTGGCCGGTGAAGGTGGACAAGAAGGCGGTGCGTTTCCGGGTGCCGGACGCGAAGCTGCCCTCGCCGGTGCGCGTGCAGTTCCGTCCGCTGAACGCGGAGGCGGGCAAGCCCCTCGTGGTGCGCATGAACACCGACGTGGGCCATCCGCGTCGACTGGTGTTGATGCCGGGCGCAGCCAGCCAGCGTCACGTCGCGCTGGAGGGTGCGAAGGGCACGTCGTCCGCGCCGGTGTCCGCGGTGGTGACGCTGCCCGCGCAGGCGCGCGAGGTCTGGTTCGAGCCTGAGGATCCGAAGGCGCAGCTCGCCGTCTCACTGGCGGTGCGCCGTGCAGAGGTGGCCACGTCCGAGGAGTCCCCTGCCCCGCCGCAACAGCCGCAGGCGGGCACGGCGTACGAGACGCTTCAGGCGTTCTCCCGCACGCTGCGCGCGCAGCCTGGAGAGATTGAACCGCGCCTCGCGCGCGCCGAACTGCTGTCCTCGCTGCAGGAGGACGGTTTCGCTCGCGCGGACGTGGGCCGGCTGCTGGACGCGCAGGCGAAGCTGACGCCGGAGCAGCAGCGGCGTCTGCTAGCGCTGATGGACCGCCTGTCGCAGGCAGCCCCGCGCACGGTCCGCTTCACGCAAGCCATCACGCAGCCCACGCTCGTGTCCCCCGCGTTCCCCGCGCTGGACATGGACGCCTCGATTGCCGCCAACGCGGACACGCAGGGCAACAGCACGCTCGCGGCCAACAGCGCCTCCGCGCGCAACGCCAACACGGTGCCGGCCGGTAACACGTCTCTCGCCGCGCTCAGCGCGCAGGTCCGCGCGGGCCAGACGGACGCGGCGCTCGCGGCACTGTCGGGCGACAAGAGCCTTACGGGCCGCTACCTGCGCGCCCGGTTGCTGTCCGCCTCCGGCGAGGACGCGGCGGGTGCGCTGGCCATGGCCGCGCTGTACCGCGAGACGGGCCTGCCGCAGGTGGGCCTGGAAGCCCTGGGCATGCTGGAGCGCCTGCAGGACTCGCCGCAGGCCTGGAAGGACGGCGGTGCGCCCCTGGGCGCGGCGCTCGCGAGCCAGCTCCAGGCCTGGGCCGACCACCCGGACGTGCGCCGCATGCGCTTCGTCGCGGGCCGCTGGACTCGCTGGGAAGGCCTGCGCGACGCGGAGGAGACCGCCGGTTCGCTCGTCGCCACGTCGGAGGCCGGCACGGAGGACGAGGACGTCGCCATGGCCGTGCGCAAGGCGCTGCTCGCGCCGCCGTGGAAGCTGTCCGAAGCGAAGCTCCTTCCCGCCGGTGCCTCGCGCGTCATGAGCCTGGTGGTGAAGCAGCCCCGGCCCCTGGGCGCGGAGGTCCTCTGCGGCACCACCCCGCGTCCGGGCGTGGACGCCGCCGGCACCTGCGCCTTCGCGCTCCGCGTGGACGGCCGCGTGGTGCGCGAGCTCCAGGTCGCCGAGGGCGAGACCGCCATCCTGGGCACGCGCCTGGACGTCCCCGGCCGCCACCAGGTCGAGGTCGTGATGGCGCGCGCCGACACGCAGCAGACCGGCCTCGTGCGCTTCGTGGACTCCGAGGAGGCCACCGCCAACGCCCGCGTCATGGCCGCCCCGCAGCCCCTGTCCCTCCTGCGCAGCCGCCCCGGCGCGCCGGTGGTGATGACCGTGCTGGGCCCCACCGCCCTGCGCGTGCGCGCCACCGCCCTGTCCCCGTCCGCGGGCCGAGAGCTGCTCCTGCGCAGCACGCCCCTGCCCTCCGGTGACGGCACGGGCGGCTCCAGCGCGGAGGAAGGTCCGCTCATGCACCTGGGCCTGCCCGAGGACGCCGACCCCGGCCTCCAGGGCGCGTCCCAGCCGCTGGGCCGCATGGGCGAGACGTGGCTGCTGCTCCCCTCGCGCGGTCCGCACCGCGTGAGCCTGGAGTCGCCCAACGGTGAAGCCCTGGTGCAGGTGCAACTGGGTGTCGCCTCGGATCCGAGCGCGCTCGCGGCCCCGTCGTGGGCCCAGGGCACCACGGGCCTGGAGCCGCTGCCCTGGCCCGCGCTGCCGCCCAGCCTGGCGCTCCTGCCGGACGGCATGCCGCCCGAGGCGCGCACCACCGGCCTGGGCATGGTGTCCGCGGAGATGGGCTACCGCAGCGAGGACGTGGAGGAAGGCGAGCTGCTCAACCGCCCGCTCCAGACGGGCCTGGAGGTCCGCCTCTCCCTGCGCCGTGAGCTGTCCCCGGGCCGCGCGTGGCTGCGCTTCACGCCCGAGGCGCGCTACCCGCTCAACCAGACCGCCGTGCTCGGCGGCACCGTGGCGGGCTACGTGAACCAGCTGCCTGGCGACCTGCGCCTGTCCATGCAGGGCTCCGTGTTCTCGCAGACCATCGACGGCGCCATGCGCTGGAGCGCGAGAGGCCGCATCGCGGCGGACCGCTACCTGCGCCTGTCCCCGGACGTGGGCCTCATCCCCGGCCTGGGCCTGACGCTGGAGTCCATGCAGGGCGGCAGCGCGGTGGACGCCACGCGCTACGACCAGAACGTCTACTGGCTCTACGGCAAGGACCACCCGCGGCGCCTGTCGCCCCGGCTGTCCCTGCGCTGGCAGCCCTTCCAGGACCACGTGGCCACGGTGGGCATGTCCGCCGTGAGCAACGCCAACCTCTACACGGTGGACAACGCGGGCGCGTACGCCAGCTGGGCGGCGCTCCTGGGCGGCAGGCTCCAGGGCACGCGCGTGGAGCTGGGCTACGGCGCTTCGCAGCGCTTCCAGGATGAGCACCGCGCCACCGCGTACCTGCGCCACCGCGTGTCGGGCCGCCTGGATTGGAACGTGTGGATGGGCAAGGGCGGCAACCGCCTGATGCTCTTCGCGGAAGACCGCGCGTTCCTCTCCGGCCCGTACGGGATGCAGAACATGTTTTCACTCGGAGCGCGGTGGGATTGGACAGGTGGACGTGGGTTGCAGGACGTCACGCCCACCGAGGAGGAATTCGAGGAGCTGCTGGATGAACGACGTTTGCAGCCCTGAGCTGTCGTGATCCGAACGGGCGCCTGGGGGGGCCGGGCAGGTTTCTCAAGCAATGAATAGCTCTGGCCGCGACATGCACCTGGCGAACGAATCTCTCGAGTCCCAACTGCTGGAAGCCCTGCCCCCGCTGCACCGTCGCGTGCGCGGGGCCTCGGTGGAGGTCCTGGCCCGGCGGCTGGTGGAGACCTGCCCCCGCCCCGCCGGCCTGGAGGGACTGGCCCCGTGGCTGGGCGTGGCGCTGGAGGCCCTGGAGACGGAGCTGGCGGCCATCCACACGGAGATCGTCCAGTTCACCCGTCAGTACAACGAGGCGCTGGATGACGCCGCGCGCCGCCAGGTGCTGGTGGATCACCTCAAGGCCACGGTGAAGGACCGCAAGGACCGCAAGGAGGACCTGCGCGCCCTGGACCGGTGGATGGGCTTCGACGCCCTGCGCGAGCGGCAGGAGAAGCGCCGCCACAAGCTGCTGATCGAAGAAGAGACGGCGCTGCGCGCGCTGACGGGGGTGCTGGCCACGGCCTCCGAGCAGGAGCTGCGGGCCGCCGCCGTGCCGCTGGCGAGGCAGCTGTTGGACCGCGCCGTGGACGCGCCCCGGGCGCAGAACCGCTTCGCCGCGCTGGAGGCCTTCCGGCAGCTCGCGCAGACGGTGCCGGGCGTCGCCGCGTCGCTGCCTGAAGTGGGCCCCACGCTGACGAGCCTCGCGGGCCAGGAGGACGTGAGCCCGTTCTTCCAGGCGGAGGCCCTGCGCGCGCTGCTCACCGTGGATGTGCTCGAAGGCCTGGCCCTGCTGCGCATGCGACTGCGCGCGAAGGCCCCCTCGGACAAGGACTTCCTCTTCCGCCGCCAGGTGCTGGAGCAGTGCGCGCCGCTGCTGTCGGAAGAGCACCGCATGCCGCTGCTCACGGAGGTCGCGCACAACGACCCCAGCGAGTACGTGCGCATGGGCCTGTGCGCCCTCATCGCGCAGCGCCCGGACGGACAGCCGCTGCTGCGCCGTCTGGCCGGCCTGGAGCAGGTGCCGGCCGTCGCGGGACAGACGCTTTCAGAGCCGAGCCCGCGCGTGCGCACCGCCGCCGTGCTGGCCGCGGTGGACGCGGCGCTGGCCGCGCCGAAGGTGAAGGGCCCTGCCCTCCAGGTGCTGGTGGACGTGCTCGGCCGTGACACCGCGCCGCTCGTGCTGCGCGTGTCGTGTGAACGTGCCGCCGCATTGGCTGAAGCGCTGGGCGCCTCGGGCCTCGGCCCCGCGCACGCGGCGCTGCTGGACGCGGTGGAATCACTGGCGACGCAGCCGGGAGCCTCGGGCCCGGTGGTGGAGGCCGCCGCGGCCGCCGCGCAGGTGCTGCGCCGGGTGAAGGATCCGGTGCGTCAGGCGTGGACGGCGTTCCTCGCCGGCCGCGTCTCCAAGCTCCGCCCGGGCAGCCGCACGCGCATCCCGCTGCAACCCGCGCCGGAGAACCTGCCGCCGATGCCGGAGGGCCCCGCGTGGCTGGGCGCCATCCTCGCGGACCTGTCGCAGGACGGGCACGGCCTGTACGCGGAGCGCACGGACAAGACGCTGACGCTGTGGCACGGCGACCGTCACGAGCGCCGCCTGTGGCGCATGTGGCACGAGCTGGGCCGCCCCGCGCCGAACAAGCGCCAGGCGTTCCTGCACACCACCGGCCGCGTCATGTCCGGCACGCTGCGCGCGCACCCGGGCCACCTGGACGAAATCACGGAGACGCTGGTCCCTGGCGAGCGCGTCCACGTCGCGAGCCAGGGCAGCTGGGGCCGTCACCTGCCCACGGTGGACGACCTGCTGGACATTCCGCTGTCGAAGGACGGCAAGGTGCACCTGTTCAGCAGCCACGGCGAGACGGTGCTGGTGCCGCCCGCCTCGCGCCTGCGCCGACTGACGAACCGCCTGAAGGTGTCCAAGGACTACCGCAAGCTCGCGTCGCTGCGGCTGGACTCGCTGGGCGGTGAAGAGCCCCGCGAGCGCCGCCGCTTCGTGGAGCAGGTGGAGCGCGAGCTGGGCGTCCAGGTGCGCTTCACGCCGTACGGACAGAACAAGCAGGTCCCCGCGCCGCTGGCCACGCTCTTCCACGAGCCGGAGGCCGCGCCGAAGCCCCCGTCCACGCTGCACACGCCCGCGGTGCTGGGCCTGCAGAGCGGATTCCTGGCGCTCCTCACCGAGCGCATCATGGAGAACGAGGGCTACTTCCTGGGGATGGGAGGCAACGGCATCGCGGCGCTGGGCCTCTTCACCGCGGCGCTCTTCTCCATCTTCCTGGGCGACACGTACGTGAAGCGCCAGAGCGTGCGGAAGTCCCGGGAGAAGATTCCGCTCGTCATCGGCGGCTGGGGCACGCGCGGCAAGTCCGGCACGGAGCGCCTGAAGGCGGCGCTCTTCTCCGGCATGGGCTTCGAGGTCTTCGCGAAGACGACGGGCTCCGAGGCGATGTTCGTGCACAGCGCCCCGGGCGCCGGGCCGTCCGAGTTCTTCATCTTCCGCCCCTACGACAAGGCCACCATCTGGGAGCAGAAGGACATGGTGGAGCTGGGCGCGCGCCTGGGCACGGAAGTGTTCCTCTGGGAGTGCATGGCGCTGCAGCCCAACTTCGTCGAGCTGCTCCAGAACGACTGGATGAAGGACGACTTCGCCACGCTGACCAACGCCTACCCGGACCATGAGGACATCCAGGGCCCGGCGGGCATCAACGTCGCGTCCGTCATCACCAACTTCATGCCCAGGGGCGGCCGGGTGGTGACGACGGAGGACCACTTCCTGCCGCTCTTCAAGCAGGCGGCGAAGGAGAAGGACACCACGCTCTTGCACAGCGCGTGGTGGGAGGCGGAGCTGATTCCCGAGGAGTTCCTGGCCCTGTTCCCCTACCGCGAGCACCCGCGCAACATGGCGCTGGTGGCGACGCTGGCGGAGCAGCTGGGCGTGTCGCGGCCGTACGCGCTGGCGCTGATGGCCGAGCACGTGCAGCCGGAGATCGGCGTGTTGAAGGTCTTCCCGCCAGCGAAGGTGCGCGGGCGGCAGCTCCAGTTCATCAACGGGCACTCGGCGAACGAGCGCACGGGCTTCATGAACAACTGGATCCGCACGGGCCTGGGGGACGTGGACCCGGACGCGAACCCGGAGCGCGCGGTCATCACGGTCATCAACAACCGCTGGGACCGCGTGTCGCGCTCGGAGGTCTTCGCGCGCATCATGGTGGAGGACGCGCCCGCGGACCGGCACGTGCTCATCGGCACGAACCTGGAGGGCCTGCAGAAGTACGTGCGTGACGCGCTGGACCGGCACCTGCTCAGCACGGAGGTCGTCGCGGCGGAGGAGGTCTCCAGCCCCGAGGGACAGGCCCGCGCGGAGGCACGGCTCGCGAAGGAGCTGGCGAAGCTGAAGGTGCCGCGTCCCACGATGGCGACCTTCATGGACCGGCTGGAGCGGTACGCAGCCGGCGCGGGACTCCAGGCCACGGCCACGCTGGCGCTGACGACGGCGGTGGGCAAGGCGCTGGAGGGCGGCGACGACGAGGTGGGCGTGGAGAAGGTCCGCCGCGCGCTGGAGCGCGAGGTGGGCCCGCTCATCGACGAGGCGCTGTCGCCCGTGTCGCGCGCGCAGCCTTCGCCGCTGCCGGAGGTGCTGACGGCCGCGACGAAGGACGAGGTGCGCGAGCACGCGCTCTACCTGCTGGCGCGCATGGCGGTGCACGCGCGGCTGAAGGCGCTGCTGCCCCGGGGTGAGGCGGACGCGCAGGGACGCGTGAAGGCGTTCCACGCGAAGTTCCGCGACGCCTACCGGGCGATGATGCTGGAGCAGCTGGTGCCGGTGTCCGACTCGCAGGCGACGGGCGACCAGGTGGTGGACGCGTGCGCCCGCGCGGTGGCTCCCGGGATGCAGGTGAGCATCATGGGCGCGCAGAACATCAAGGGCACGGGCCTGGACTGGGTGTACCGCTGGATGGCCCTGGACCGGGTGACGACGGCGCTGAAGGCGCTGGAGGGCACGTCGGTGGAGGCGCGGCGGCGGGCGCTGGAGTCGCTGGAGACGTTCGAGGACTCGGGCTTCGTGGACGCGGGGCTGGCGCGCACGGTGCTGCCGGGGCTGGTGAGCAAGGCCGCGTCGCCGGATGAAGCGGACCGGCTGCGCAAGCTGGCGGAGCGCGCGCGGGCGCGGCACGAGCTGAAGATTTCGGCGCTGACGCACACGGCGGCGGGCGGCACCACGCAGGTGGTGGTGCGCAAGCTGGAGAAGGTCTTCGACTACCTGGACAGCGTGACGCGCCGCCGGCTGAGCGAGATGTTGCTGGAGGACCTGGAGACGGGCCGCGTGTCGCACGCGCGGGCGGCGGTGGAGACGCGCAAGCTGTACGAGCGCCAGAAGGGCGGCTGGCTCTTCCGCGGCCTCAAGAAGCAGCCGAAGCGGACGGCGCCGGTGCCGGGGGTGGAGGCGCCCACGCCGGCAATGCCCGCGAGCGCGGATGCGGTGTTCAAGACGACGGCGGAGCTCCCCAGCACCAAGGTCCCGGTGCAGGTGCACCACGTCCCCATGGACACCCACGCACTGACGAAGGTGGAGGGGCCCGTGCTGCTGCGCGACGAGCCCTTGAAGAAGCAGGGACCGGACATGCTGGGGCCCGAAGCGGCGGATGACGCCGGCGAGCCGCTGTCCTGAGTCCCTCCGAGCCAGAAACCCGAGGAGCGATGTTCATGGAGGAGAGTCCCATCACGGACGCGGTGCTCGGGGGCCGCGTTCTCACCCTCCCCCGCCCCAACGCGGTGGAGCCGGTGTCGCGCGGGCGCGTGGAGCCCCTGTGCGTGGAGGAGGTCCGGAGCCTCGCGGCCTTCGATGCCATGGAGGCCGAGTGGAACGCGCTGGTGAAGCGCGTGGACGACCAGGTGTTCTACCGGCACGAGTTCGTGCGCTGCTGGGTCGAGCACTTCGCGCCCGGTGCTGCCTTACGCATCCTCACGGCGAGGAACGCGTTGGGCGTGCTGGTGGCGGTGCTGGGGCTCCAGGAGGAGCAGGGCCACCAGTACGGCGTGCCGGTGCGGCAGTTGTCGTCGCTGACGAACAAGCACTCGTGCCGCTTCGACCTGATTGCCGACGAGCCCCGGCGCGCCGCGGTGGCCTTCCTATCGCATCTGATGGGCGACCCCAGCTGGGACGTGCTGCGGCTGTCGGACGTGCCGGAAGGCGGCGCGGCGTGGGAGCTGCTGAGCGCGGCGAAGGGCGCGGGGATGCCCTGCGGCGCGTGGCCGAGCGCGCGCTCGCCGTACTTGCTACTGCCCTCCACGGTGGAGGCGTGGACGAAGGGCCGCAGCAACGCGAAGCCGCTGCGCAGGAGGCGCAGGCGCCTGGAGGAGAAGGGCCGCGTGGAGGTGGAGCGCGTGGCCGAAGTGGAGGGCCTGGGGTCGAGGTTGGAGGAGGCCTTCGCCCTGGAACAGAGCGGCTGGAAAGCGCGGGAGGGCACGGCCATCGCGCAGGCGGAGCACCGGCGCGGCTTCTACACGGGGCTCGCGCGCACGGCGGCGGAGCGCGGCTGGCTGGGATTGTATTTCCTGCGACTGGACTCGCGGCCCATCGCCTTCCAGTACGGGCTGGAGTACGGCGGCCGATATCTGGCGATGAAGCCGGGCTACGACGAGACGTTGTCGGAGGTGAGCCCGGGGCATCTCTTGACGGAGAGCCTGATCCAGGACTGCATTGGGAGGGGCGTGGGCGAGCTGGACTTGCTGGGGGACGACGCCCCCTACAAGCGCGAGTGGACGGACCAGGTACGACAGCACCACTGGCTGTTCATCTATCGGGACACGTGGATGGGGCAGACGTTGCAGCGGTCGAAGTTCCGCTGGGCTCCAGTGGCGAAAAGGATGGTGGGCAGATGGGTCCGACGGCGCTGACGTTCTACCGGGCCGCGAAGCGGCTCCAGGCGCACCCGAGGCTCGCGAACGTGGTGGCCACGGTGGGTGACCGGATCCACAACAGCCACGTGGACACGAAGGCGGTGCTCCACCCCACGGTGGAGCTGGGCTACGGAGGCATCGGGGTCATCATCGCGCCGGGCGTGGAGATTGGAGAGCGCAGCTTCATCTCCCAGAACGTGAGCCTGGAGCCCCTGCCCGGAGTCGACGGAGTCCCGCGCGTGGGCCGCGACGTCTACATCGGCGTGGGAGCCCAGGTGCTGGGCCCGGTGGTGATTGGAGACGGAGCGAAGATTGGCGCCAACGCCCTCGTGATGGAGGACGTGGTGCCAGGAGCCACCGTGGCGGGCATTCCCGCGCGGGAGCTGAAGCAGAAGGCCCCGCCCACGGGGACGTGAAGTTCAGCCGCCCTTGGGCATATGCGTCCGTGCGAAGCCAAACCCCCAGCACACGACGCATCGGCGCAGACACTCGAGCTTATGGCGAGTAGCTCGACTTGATAGCGATGAAGTTGCCCGAGCCAGGAAACGGCGCCAAACCTGCGTGTGACAGGGCTCGCAAACGTTCGAGACGGCGCCAAGAATCCATCACGAACGCACTGAAGGCCCCGAAGCCAAGAACCACGGTGGCTGAGCCTCCAGTGCTCGCGCCGAAGAAGCAGGGCCCTCCAATGACGCCGTGAGCATGCCTCCAACGAGTACGGCCTATTGTGTTTCTCGCGGATGCAACTCTGCACAATACATACCACTTGGTCCAGGGTCATGCATCGCGCACACGAATCCCTCTGGGCATCCCCCTGACTTCGTCCCGCAGCGTTTCACACAAGCAGTCTCAACAATTGTTCGCCCCTGCGCGTCCCGTCTCCCGCTCCAATCGACACAACTCCAGCCCTCACCGCACATAACGTCGGCAACACACTCAATGCGAATTGAAACCATAAAAAACAGCCCATAAACCAAGAAAGACAAGCAAACCAACCCAACCAGCAACACCACAACCCGACCTACTTGTCCCTTGTCACCCACCAAAACACTCATCCGTAAGCCCTGCCGCATATCCACTCACACCCATGAACATACCCCTCATGAATCCCGGATCTTTCATCCAAGTTGGATACTCGGGATTCGTCCTGGGATCTGGCCCCATGTACTGTTTATACGCGTGAAACGACTCATGAAGCAGAGACTTTGCCAGCAACTCCTTATGCTCCTCTGAACCCGAATAGCACAACCCATAGCGAAACTCAGCCCAAACCATAATTGGCCCAATCCCAAACTCACCTTCCCCTCCCCTAGGCCCCACAGCCATAACAACACCATAATTATCCCCTCCGAGCCTTGGAGGGGCCGTAGGGAAAGGAACACCGCCATGTCGCGTTAGCGACGTGGCAGGAATATCAACAATAAACGCAGGGGGCCCCATACCATCCGCAAGTATCTCGCAAATCTTTTGAGGCACTTTACCAGGGCATCCGCACTTCTGCGCTCCAACATCGCAACCCGCCGCTTGCCTCGCGCGCTGGAGAGCTTGAGACCAGTTGGGGCATACATCTTCGGGAGTGCCATCGAGAACGTAGAGTCCAGTAGTGTCGGACCGCCTTACCGGATTACTCTCTGCGTAGCCATACACAGGCCAAGATGCGGCCCTTGCCCCCATCGAGGCCATCGGCTCTGCCTGCAGGTATTGCCCAATGTCCGGATCATAATACCTGTTCCAATTCTCAAACAGGTCAGTCTCAGCGTCATGATATTGACCTGGGAACCGTAGTGGCACCCAGTAGGGCTGCCCGCCCTGTTGGTAGCGCTGATATTCATAGCCTTCCGCCACGACCCCGACCGAGGGCGGTGTCCCAGACATCCCTGTCGTCACCAGCACGGCCGAAGACTTCCCCTGCGTAGGAGTAATCCAAGGCGTCCAAACATGCCCCTCTGCCGTAGCGCTCAGTGAAGGCGCCAGAGTCGCACCATCCGTTTGATTGCGCAGTTCCACATGAGCCACATTCGCCGTGCCCAACAGATGGAATAGCGCGCGTTCCCGAATCACCACACCCCCATCCTCGGGAACCGGCTGATTCATCTCCGCAAGGAGCAGTTCCTGCGGAGTTCCTCCGTCCAGGCCAGGAAGCGGATGGAGGGAGTCCTGATACAGAGACACCCGATTGACCTTGCCAAATGGCTCGTAGTCAGCGGCACCTGCGACTTTGGCGGCGGCATCGAAAATTACGATTGCCTTTCTAAGCGCATCCGTCACCGGGAAATACACGCCGCATGCAGCAGCCTCACCATTACGGGAGCAGTCCCCCACCGGGTTCACGACGCGTGCCCTCTCCGATGTCAACTGACCGCGCACTACCATGATTGGCCGATCGTCCAGCCACACATAGGTGTCATCCACATAATGAGTAAAGCCCCCCACTGGCGGTGACACCGATGAGTTGCCCCGATCAACCAGAAGCGAATGGTCTAGATCGTAGAAGAATTCATCTTCTACCGTGGTCGGATAGCGCTTGAGCCGCCGCCGATTCATCGCGTCGTAGAAGTACTCGTAGGTACTTCCATTGACATCCACTGAGCGAAACACCGTCTCCGACGCCCCCCCCACGGACGCACCGTGGTTGAACTGCAACTGGTACACAGGCGTCCCCGCGACTTCCACCCAGCGCTTCCCGATGGTCCGGCCGTCCAGATCATACGAATACTGGTAATCCAGCATCGAACCAGCAGCGCTCCCCTGCCTGCGCTCAAGTCGGTCAACCAGGGCTCCAGTGCCATGAGTCAAGGTCAGCGCTGTTCCATCCTCGACTTGACTGATCCGGTTGCCGCGCCCGTCATACCCATAGCTCCGGGAGCCGACTGTCCCCCCCACTGCGGCGACATTCCCAGCGGGACGGGTGACGTTCTTGAGCCGACCAAGTCCGTCGTATTCATACTTCACGGTCGTGGGAGTCGGCCCTCCCAGGAGGCACGTATCCTCCTGGATGATCTCATCCCCCTTCCAGGTATACACCCGCCGGTACAGATTCCCCGTACCTCCCGACCAGGAGAACCCTGCGGACGAAACCCAGACATTGCGCTGGCGCCCCGTAAAATCCGGATAGGGAGGCGCCGCTTCCGAGCATGGCGACACAGGGGGTGCATCACGGTTGTTTCCGAGCGCGTATTCCACGTAGAGGGGATTCGCGGCCCCTGGGGAGTTGACCTTGTAGGAACGGAGGCCCGCATAGGGCTCCCACAGGATGTCCGACACACTGGCGAGCGCCGTCCATGCACTCCCGCTCCAACGCTCGACCGTGACAGTTCCAACGCGGTCCGAAGGCACCGTGGTGTTGGGGTAGAAGCGATACCCGTAGGTGACACGATGCCCATAGGGGTAGGTCACGGACAACAGGTCACCTGACGTGGAATACGCATAACTCGTATGCAGTGTGCTTGCCGGCGTATCACTCGGGCACGTGAACGTGTTCCCCGCGGAACGCCTCACCCTGATTTCCTTCGTCACCCGACCCCAAGCGTCATACGACAGCCAGGTCTGTCCAAAGGAGTCATTCCGGAAAAGCATCCGGCCTTTAGTATTCACGGGCTGCGGGCAGCTGGAATCTGGCGTCGCGGAGTTGTCGTAGCCCAGCGTGTAGAGCGTCTCGATGAGCGGCGCGGAACCGCCCACGACACGCGTCGCGGACAAACGTCGCCCCATCGCATCGTAGGCATAGGCAAGGTGCTCTCCATCCGCGCGCATCTGCGGCGTCTGCTTCGCCAGGAGATTGCCGGCTGCGTCATAGTCGTAGCGCGTCCACCCATCGCCCCCCTGCCAGGGCAGCTTGACCGCGATGACTCGTCCGAAGTCGTCGTATCGATAGGTGGACTCAGGCTGAGCACAAGCAGAGCAGTCCCCACCCGAGCCTGTGGCTGGACACCCCGTGCGCACCGTCGCCATGTTTCCGTGCGCATCGTAAGACATACACGTCCGTGTTCCCCCCGTCCGCGTTCCAATCTCCGGATACTCATCCACGCCGGTCAACCGGTCCGCCCGGTCGTAACTCATCGCATTACAAAGCGGTGACACAGGCCGGCCGTCCACATCCAATCCACCGCACAACGCAGGAGGCGAATTGTAAGCGAGGCCCACGCCAATCAATCGGCTCGCTCCATCAAACAGCTTCGGACGGATGTACCAGGGAGGATAGCCGCCGCCTCGTCCTCCCACCAACTCGTAGGTGGGATTTCCATTCATGTCTACCTGGAGGCTGCGCTGCCTGCGCTCGATATCCGAGCCGAAGTTGGAATGGAATGTTTCTCGCTTCGGTCGCTGGTCCGCCCCGTAATCGTACTGGACTTCCTCACTCCAGGTGTAGCTGTTCAAAAACGCCTGCTTGGCTCGCAGCGTGAGTTTCCCCATCCAGCCGCTCGTACAATGGCCGAACCCTGAACCGCGGTAGCAGAAACGCTCGTAATCACCCCGTGGGAAGTGAACGGCCGTCATCATCCCGTTGTCATAAAGGTATTCCCAGGTCGCCCCCTGCGTCGTGATGGAAGTGACCCGGTCCTCCTCATAGGCATAGGTCGTCTCAATGCCGTTGGGGTCCGTGACGCTCCGGGGATTTCCCCGCACGTCGTAGTTCGCATACTGGGTCTCCAGCGCCGTCTGCCCCGAGCACCCCGTCGCGGAGGTCACCTGCGGATAACGGGAGACCTTCTTCAGGCGGTTGGCATTGGAGTTGCCCGTCCCTGCTGACCAGTACTCATACTGGATGACGGGAATCGTCGCGTTGAGTGTTGCAGAGCAATCTGTGGCCGTGGGGCCACTCACCCAGCACGGGCCATGAACCTCCAGCACCCGGCCCAAGGCATCATCAGTCGTTCCTCCCGAACACACCTGACGCGTGAAATAGAAGGTCGCCTGATGCTTGAGCACTGGCACTGGAGCCGCGCCACCCGAGCCCAGCCCCTCCGTGTAGCCACTTCGGATGACCGCCTGGAGCCGATTCGTCAGGGGGTCGTACACATTGCGCTGAACAGCGTCGGCGCCAGTTTGGAGAAGCGACACCTTCTTCTCCTCGACGCGCAGGCGCTCTCCCAGAACGACCCCGGCTCCGGCGGTGCTTTCCTCGTATGTATAGTGGGTGGTTTTCAGGGCCCCTGTCCCGTCAGCGGCGGTCGCGCCGACTGCCAGCGTGCGGAGTTCCGGCAGAGTGGACGTGCTCGCCCCCGTGGGGACCACCCAGTCACGGGTCGTCCAGGCGCCATTCCAGTCCTTCTTCGCACGGTTGACGACGACACCGTTGGACAAGGTGCTCCAGACATACTCCTGCATCCGGGTGCAACTGGTCCCGGAACATCCCACCCCAATGCTCTTGACCCGGGGGGCTCTCGCGAAGCCCGTCCGCTCCTGGACGTAGTTCCGCCCCTCGTAACCCGCGTACCCACCGCCGTTCCCCTGGTAGCCATATTTCACCACCGTGCTCGAAATCCGCTCCAGGCACTCCGGCGAGGAACTGGAATCACATGCCCCGGTGGCCCGGGTGGCCATCTGCACGTTGATGTCGAACCAGCCACTCAAGGACTCGGAATCATACGTGACATAGCCATTCTGGTAGGTGTGCTGCGTCTGGGCAGTACCGCCTCGACTGACCTTCCAGGTAGGAGCACCCGTGTTGTCCTGATACTCATACTTCTCGATCATGCCCCCGCGTTGAGGCCACTTCGCCTGGGCGATGCGCCCTCCGACTTCGCTCACCGATCCGGTGGGCGCATAGGTGTATTCCACGAGTGGCATCAGCACGCCGGCGTCGCCCATGAGTGACACACTTGCGAGGACGCATTCCTCTCCGATTTCCGCACGTGCGCTGGGCAGCTTCTTGTAGATGAAGCGCAGGCGGGTCCCCTCCGAGGAGCTGACCTCGTGAAGAAAGGGAACTCCTGCCGTTGCTCCGGCGCCCCCCCCAGGACACGTCAGGCCAGGAGGCGTGGCATAGCTCAAGGTGGCACGAGTCCGGGGCAGACCGCCTGGAGCCGGGTGCTGGGCATCCTCGATTCGCGTCAGGAAGTAGCGGGTGTCAGAGAAACTGGCGCTGCCTGTGGGGATCCAGAGCGCTTCGAAGAAGAAGCGCCCTTCGCCAGGCTTGTGCAGGACGAAGTAACCGGTGCCGGTACCGGTGCTCTCCCAGACCAGCCGCGCCGGAGTTTCATTGGAGCCGGATGCGGGCTGTGCAAGGCACGACGTCGCGGAGCGGGTGCACCCCGTGAACTCGAGCAAACTCCCGCTTCCCTCACGCAGCTTCCAGGTTTCGCCTCCACCGCTGCCCACGGAATGGACGAAGCTGTAGAAGTTGTGCCACCAGTGCAGCGACTCGCGGCTCTCTGCGGCGGCTCCAAACGGGCGCGCCAGATACGGGCCTCCGAGCTCGCCCAGGCTCTTCTGGTGGGCCCACTTCCTCACGGATGAGACATAGACACGTTCCAGTGAGAGTCCCCCCACCGTCCCTTTGAGCTCCACGTCAGTCACCGGGTGACGGGTCCCCCGCGACGCAACGATGACAGGGTCGCCTACCAGCCCGGGACCACCCACGCCACTACATACATCGTCCTCATCCTCGTCATCACAGGCGGAGTAGTCGCTGTACTTGCACTGCGCTTGGTTGTTGATGGGCTCCCCCGAGGGAAGAACTCCATCAACCTTCGCCTCACAGTACCCCGTCTTGCAGACATCATCCGGAGCCGTGCACTCGGTGCCGAGATCGCACTCCCAGTCCGGTCCGTAGCAGCTTTCATTGAGGACCTTGAACGCCGCATAGTTCGATCCACAGGTGATGCCGGTAGGGCAGCATGTATAGTTGCCAATATCCGTCTGACTTCCATTCGGAGGATAAAGGCATGTCTGCAGATGACACTCCCCATTCGGGTCATTGCCATTGCAGTACAGCGCCCCTGTATTGCCGTTGGCATCAGGACAGGTGCAAGTCCACTGAACCAGTGTGTTCCCACCACTGGGAGGAGGCGCGCAGAAACTGAACGCGCCGTAGGCCAGGACGGTGTCTGGCATGAGCAGGAGGCCTGCCAGCAGCAGACCCATGACGTACGGACCGCGCTGGCTCATCGTGTTTCCAGAGAAATCATTGAAATCCATCTCGACATAATGATTTAGCCTGACCGGCAGACCGGATTGCGCTTCAATGTGCAGCGGTTCTGCCTTCAGGGAAGACAGACTCGAGCCGAAGGATCCGTGGGGTGAACCTGCGCGCATCGCCAACCATTGGAACAGGGGCGCCTGGCGTCACACGGCTCCGTGCAGACATAGCCTGCATCCCGCTGCGCGCCGACGTGCACACAGAGCCCGGACGCACAGTCGGAGACGCCGCCCGTAGAGCAATCATGTCCCAGCGGGAACCCATTGCTCGAAGCATTGGCCTTGAACCGATGCTCCGACAGGACCGCTGCGGTTGCCGGGGAACTCTTGACTGCAGCGGGCTTGGCAGGGCTTTCGCTGCACCCCATCCCTCCACCCATCAGCACCATCAGCAGGGCGAGCCTTCTCCTTCGGCTCGAACCCTTCGGTTCAGCTCGCAGACAATCATGCCACATTTTGAGTTTGTGCCTCGTCTGTACTTTTACACAGAACCGGACAACCCGGCCGCAGTCCGTCTATTCACAAACGGACATACCACAGAACTCGCTCACTCTGCGTGCACAATCGCCGTGAGGGTCCAGAGAGGTGCGCCCATGCAGGCGTCAGGGGTTGCGCTTTGGCAGCCCCCATCAAGGGGACGGCGCATTGACGCACGACGCGGGCAACGATGCCAGGCTGGCGCATCCCGCGTCGGCTCCTCCGAGAGGAGTTGTCCTTCTCACCGCGGTGCTTTTCGAGCGTGAGGCTTCAGCTGCCCTTGGGCATCTTCAGCGCCATCGCGACCAGCGAGAGCGTCAGGTCCTCGGGCTGGTAGGGCTTGAACGGGTTGAGCGTCGTGCCGGTCGAGTCCAGGTGATCCAGCCCGGACAGCGTCACGGACTTGGAGCCGGGGATGAACGCGTCCTGCGGGAGCACCAGTCCGTCTGACTTCACGCCGTAGCGCTGCTGCATGTACTCCTCCATGAGGAACAGCGGCGACGTGGGGTTCGCCGTGGTGGAGGCCATGCTCACGGTGGGGATGCCCTCGGGCATCGGGTGCTTCGCCAGGAACGCCTTGCGCGAGTCGTACGTCAGGTCCTCACCGGCCTGGATGCTGCCACCCAGCGCCTCGACCGCGCCGCCCACGCCGTAGCGCACCAGCGGGTTGTCCAGCAGATCCTGCGCCATGGGCGAGCCGCCGTACGGCGACTGGATGGTGACCAGGGCGCGCACGTGCTCCTGAATCTCCGGGTACATCGACAGCGCCGCCGCCGAGTCCAGGCCACCCTTGCTGTGGCCGATGAGCACCACCTGCTTGCCGTTCTTGGAGGCCTCCAGCACCGCCTGACGGACGATGGCCGCGTTGTGCTCCACGCCCATGTCCGTGTCGACGGGAACGCGGCCCACCTGCAGGCCCTGCGCTTCGAGCGCGTCCAGGTTCTTGTCGAAGTAGACCTGCTTGGGCGCCGCTTCCGACAGCAGGCCGCCCACCGCCAGGAACACGCAGTCCTTGGCCTCGGGCGGCATCACGTTCTGGCCCGCGCGCACGGCCTGGTTGATCTTCATGAACTCCGCGGTGGAGTCCTTCGCCGGCGGATACGCCTTCTGGATCCAGCCGATCTTGTCCGCCTCGCCCTTGCCAGGCCAGGGGAGCGGAATGCGCAGGGCATTGACCTGCTGCGCCCCGACACGCGCACCCGACGTGAAGCTGTCCCCCTTCACGATGGCGTTGAAGCCCTGAGGCCCCGTCGCCCGGGCAGGAGCCTCCGGAGCAACCCGCGTCTGCGTGGACGGCGTGAGGCTGGTGGGACGCGTGACCTGGACCATGAGGGGACCTCGGAAGGGGGAGCCGAGTTGAGCAGTGGAGAGGCTTGCCTACATTGTCGGCAAATGACGCTGGGAGTTGCGTGCCCTGTTTCAAGCCGTGAGAAGCCGAGACTCCGGGCGCGTGGCGCAGCGCGGCGGTCCTGACTCCCAGCGGTGCTGCCTGCACGCTGGCCGGGCTTACTGTTCAGCGCTGAACGGATTCATGCAGTCGCGTTGTTGTTGTGGCCCCATGCACAAGGTACCAAGCCCCATGAACCTCCCCCTGCGTCCCAGTGGCATTCCCGCGGTGGGGGACCTGCCCTGGGGCTCCCACTTCTGCCAGTTCTACGGCGACCGGGATGACCTCGTGGACTCGCTGGTCCCCTATTTCAAGGCGGGCCTGGAGAACAACGAGCACTGCCTGTGGGTGACCTCCGAGCCGTTCGGCGCCCAGGACGCCCGGACGATGCTGCGCAACGCCGTGCCCGACCTGGATCAGCGGATATCGCGGGGCCAGATTGAAATCATCGACCATCGCGACTGGTACATGCAGTCCGGCGGCAAGAGCGCTGACGAGGTGCTCCAGGGCTGGGTGGACCGCCACGGACGAGCGCTCGCGCAGGGGTACGCGGGGCTGCGCCTGACGGGGAACACCTACTGGCTGGAGCGGAAGGACTGGTCCGGCTTCGTCGATTACGAAGCCCGCGTCACCGACACCTTCAGGAGCCACAACATCATCGGGATGTGCAGCTACTGCCTGGACCGGTGCGGCCCGATGGACGTGCTCGAGGTGGTCCGCAACCACCAGTTCGCGCTCATCCGTCAGGCGGGCGAGTGGGAGCTGATTGAGAGCGCGTCGATGAAGAGCGCGAAGGCGGAGCTGCACAAGCTCAACACCGAGCTGGAGCAGCGCGTGCGCGAGCGGACGGCGGAGCTCCAGCACGCGCTCCGGATGCGCGAGGAGTTCCTCTCCGTGGCGTCGCACGAGCTGAAGACGCCCATCACCTCGCTCCAGCTCTACGTGGAGACGCTGCTGCGCGCCAACCACCGGGGCACGCTGACGCCCGACCAGGCGGCGCCCAAGCTCCTGCGGGTCAAGGAGCAGTGCGGGCGCCTGGAGAACCTCATCAACACGATGCTCGATGTGTCCCGGGCCTCGCTGTCGGACGACCCGTTGCCCATCGAGCCGGAGCCCATGGACCTGGCGGAGATGGCGCGCAGCGTGAGCGAGGACTTCGCGGAAGGGCTTCAGCGCGCCGGCTGCCGGCTGCGCGTCCAAGCGGACAGCGCGGTCGTGGGCCACTGGGACCGGATGCGCCTGGAGCAGCTGGTGACGAACCTGCTGTCCAACGCCATCAAGTACGCCCCCGGCACCGACGTGAAGCTGTCGGTGCACGCCAGCGAGGGCAGCGCCACCCTGGTCGTGAGTGACGGCGGGCCGGGCATCCCAAAGGAAGCGCAGCAGCGCGTCTTCGAGCGGTTCGTGCAGCTGTCGCCGAAGTCCCACGCCGGAGGCTTCGGGCTGGGGCTGTGGATCGTCCGGAGCATCGTGGACGCGCACGGCGGGAGCATTGAGCTGTTCAGCAGGCCGGGAGAAGGAACGACCTTCAAGGTCGTGCTCCCGACGCGCTGAGCACGGAGGCTCGACTCCGAAGAAGCAGGAGTGAGGTAGAACAGGAGGCATGCTCAAGAAGCTCCACCTGCAGAACTTCAAGGCGTGGAAGGACACGGGCGACATCCAGCTCGCGCCGCTGACGATGTTCTTCGGGACGAATAGCTCGGGGAAGTCGAGCATCCAGCACTTCCTCCTCCTGCTGCAGCAGACAGCACAGTCGCGAGACCGGAAGCGGGTGCTCCACCTGGGCGATGAGAGCACGCTCGTCGACATGGGCACCTTCCCGGAAATGCTCTTCCGCCAGGACACTGCCGCGCTCCTCCGCTTCAACATGGAGTGGAGCATGAGGATGCAGCAGGAAGGAGGACCGGACACCATCTCCTTTGAAGCCCTGATTGGCCAAGAAGACAAACAGTCCGCCAGAGTCGAGGTCAAGCAGTTCATCTACCGACTGAATACGCCTCATTCCACGCACTGCGTCGGCATGGCCAGGCGCACTCATGGGCCAGGGTACGAACTGCTTCTGGAGAACTGGGGGCCCCCCAGAGAAGGGACTGCCAGCAAGGTGCTCTCAGCCCCCAGCCATTTCTATGCTTTCCCCCATGAAGCCGAAGCCCACTACAAGTCCCTCGGCGATCTCGACAGCCTTGCGCTCGCTCTCGAAGACCAACTGGACGCAATCCAGTATCTGGGGCCACTGCGACAACCTCCGCATCGAACCTATCTCTGGTCGGGTGAGGCCCCCGAGAGCGTAGGCGATGACGGCAGCCTCGCGGTTGCAGCGCTTCTGGCTTCGAATGAGCGCTCAATCCAGGTGGAGGGCCACCCTGCCCGTCCTTTCGCGCAGTTGATCGCGGAGAGGCTGGTCAGCATGGGCCTGCTGGACTCCTTCGAGGTGCGGCCCATCGCCCCTCATCGCAAAGAATACGAAGTCTTTGTTCGCACGCCTGGCAGCCCGATGGCGGTTCGTCTGCCGGACGTCGGGTTCGGTGTGTCCCAGGTCATGCCTGTATTGCTTCAGTGTTTCTACACCGAGCCCGGCTCCACGCTGCTCTTCGAGCAGCCCGAGCTCCACCTTCATCCAAAGGCACAGACGGAGCTCGCGGACGTTTTCATTGATGCGATTCACGCCAGTGAGGATGGGAAGCCTCGAAACATCCAGCTGCTCATCGAGAGCCACTCCGAGCACCTCTTGCGCCGGATCCAGCGGCGCATCGCGGAAGGGAAACTGCGGCCGGAGGAGACCGCACTCTACTTCTGCTCACCCGGGCCTGATGGCTCACGCATCGAGAAGCTGAAGCTTGACGAATACGGCAACATCATCAATTGGCCGAAAGACTTCTTCGGCGATGACATGGGCGACCTTGTCGCGATGACCGAGGCGGCGATGAAGCGCCAGCAGGAGCAGGACCCGCAATGAACGCGTCCCCTGCGCTATTCGTCGTCGACACCAATGTGCCGCTCACCGCCAACAATGCGAACACGGTCAGCCCCGCTTGCGTTCAGGCCTGTGTCCGGGCGATCAACGCAGTAACCCAGAGCGGACGCATCGTTCTTGATGACGACTGGCGCATCATCAACGAGTACAAGCACAAGCTGTCTTCTACAGGCCAACCAGGAGTGGGAGACCGATTCCTCAAGTGGGTCCTGACCCATCAGGCCAATCCGGCTCGCTGCGCCCAGGTCTCGCTGACGCCACGCCAGGACGATCCCCGCGACTTCGAGGAGTTTCCCCGCGACGAAGCGCTTGCCGGCTTCGATCCAGCGGACCGCAAGTTCGTCGCGGCGAGCTGTGCCCACGAGGAGCGACCGCCCATCCTGCAGGCAACGGACAGCAAATGGTGGGGGCTGCGGAGAGAGTTCGAGCGCTGTGGGGTCCGCGTCCACTTTCTCTGCCCAAGGGACATCGAGGAACTCCACGAGCGCAAGGGTGGGGAGTGATGGCTGACGACTTCTTCAAGTTCCCCCACACCCCGCACCTCGCCTGGCTCTCCGCCAGGCCGGTACGCCATGACAAGGTGCTCTCTCCTCCCGAGGCGCGCGAATTCCTCGATGGCGAGGTCCTCATCGAGGAAAAGGTAGACGGGGCGAACCTTGGCATCTCCATAGGCCCTGGCGGCGAGCTGCGAGCCCAGAACCGCGGCGCCTACCTCGGTCCCGGAGCATCCCCCCAGTTCCAGCCGCTGTGGCCCTGGCTGGAGACGAGGCGCCAGCAGCTTGTCGAGACACTGGGCCAACACCTGATGCTCTTTGGCGAATGGTGCTTCGCGGTCCACAGCGTGCACTACGACGCCTTGCCCGACTGGTTCCTCGCCTTCGACGTCTACGACAAGCGGGCCGGGCGATTCTGGTCCGCCCTGAGACGAGACGCCCTCGTGGCCTCGCTCGGCCTCGCGGCTGTGCCCATCGTCGCGCGCGCGCATCTCACGGCGGACGACGTGGTGAACCTGCTCGGTCCTTCGCGCCTCACTCATGCGCCCATGGAGGGCCTCTACCTCCGCCGTGATGAGGGTGACTTCCTGCTCGCGCGCGCGAAAATCGTCCGCCCCGAGTTCGTCCAGGCCATCGAGGAGCACTGGTCCTCGCGCCCCATGGAGCGAAACGCCTTGGCTGGGCGCTGACATGGCGAGGGGCGGTGGCGGAGGGGCTGGCCTGGCCGGGCCCCTGTCCGCTCCCCTGCCCCCCGGTCGTCAGCCCTGCCTACATGCCCCGTCCCACAGGGGATGACCCGTCCAGGAACTGCTGCGCCCGGCCCTCTTGTGGCATATACCCACACCATGCCTTCCGCCCTCACCGCCTCCCAGATCCGCGAGGCGTTCCTCCAGTTCTTCGAGGAGCGCGCCCACCGCCGTGTGGCCTCCTCTTCGCTGGTGCCCGTTGGCGACCAGACCCTGCTGTTCACCAACGCCGGCATGGTCCAGTTCAAGGACGTCTTCACCGGCCGCGAGCAGCGCGACTACCGCCGCGCCACCACCTCGCAGAAGTGCGTGCGCGCCGGCGGCAAGCACAACGACCTCGACAACGTGGGCTACACCGCGCGCCACCACACGTTCTTCGAGATGCTCGGCAACTTCTCCTTCGGCGACTACTTCAAGGCCGACGCCATCGCGTTCGCCTGGGAGTTCGTGACGAAGCGGCTCGGCCTGGCCATCGACCGGCTCGCCGTCACCGTGTTCAACGGCGAGAACAACATCCCCTGGGATGAAGAGGCCTTCGAGCTGTGGGCGAAGCAGGGCGTGTCTCGCGACCGCATCCTGAAGCTCGGCTACAAGGACAACTTCTGGGCCATGGGCGACACCGGCCCGTGCGGCCCCTGCTCCGAAATCCACTACCACCAGGGCGACGACATCCCCTGTGTCGAAGAGGCCGCGGGCAAGAAGTGCCAGGGCGTCGCGTGTGATTGCGACCGGTGGCTCGAAATCTGGAACCTCGTGTTCATGCAGTTCGAGCGCAAGGAGAAGGACGCGCCGCTCATCCCGCTCCCCAAGCCGTCCATCGACACCGGCGCCGGCCTGGAACGCATCGCGTCCGTCGTCCAGGGCAAGCGCTCCAACTACGACACCGACCTGTTCCAGGGCATCCTCGCCACCGTCAGCCAGCTGTGCGGCAAGCCCTACACGCAGGAGACCGGCGCTTCGCAGCGCGTGGTCGCCGACCACGCCCGCGCCACCGCGTTCCTCGTGGCCGACGGCGTCCAGCCCTCCAACGTGGCGCGCGGCTACGTCCTGCGCCGCATCATGCGCCGGGCCATCCGCCACGGGGATCAGCAGCTGGGCATCAAGGAGCCCTTCTTCTTCAAGGTCGTGGACCGCGTCATCGAGCTCATGGGCGACGCGTTCCCCGAGCTGCGCGACGGCCGCACCTTCATCCTCGAAGTCGCGAAGCACGAAGAGGAAGGCTTCCGCCGCACGCTCGACCGCGGCCTCAAGCTGATGGACGAGGAGCTGGCCAAGCTCCAGGCCTCCGGCGGCAAGATGATCTCCGGCGACGTCGTCTACCTGCTGCACGGCACCTACGGTTTCCCCTGGGACCTCACGCAGATCATCGCGCGTGAGCGCGGCTACGACGTGGACCTGGAGGGCTTCAAGGTGCTCCAGGAGAAGGAGGCCGCCAGCCAGGACTTCCACGGCGAGAAGAAGTCCACCACGGAGGTCTTCCAGACCGTGCTGTCGCGCACCGCTCCCACCCAGTTCCTCGGCTACGAGGGCGAGGGCCACGAGGGCGAGGGCAGCGTCATCGCGCTGGTGCAGGACGGCGTGGAGGTGCCGCAGGTCTCCGCGGGCGCCACGGTGGACGTGGTGCTGGACCGCACGCCCTTCTACGGCGAGTCCGGCGGCCAGCTGGGCGACACGGGCCGCATCGTCGCGCACGGCGGCAAGACCGTGGCGCAGGTGAAGGACGCGCAGCGCCCGGTGCAGGGCCTCATCGTCCACACCGTGGAGCTGAAGGAAGGCACGCTGAAGGTCGGCGACATGGTGCAGACGTCCGTGGACGTGGAGCGCCGCAAGTCCATCCGCGCGAACCACTCCGCCACGCACCTGCTCCACAAGGCGCTCAAGCGCGTGCTCGGCGAGCACGTGAAGCAGGCGGGCTCCGTCGTCGCGCCGGACTTCCTGCGCTTCGACTTCTCCCACTTCTCCCCCGCCACCCAGGAGCAACTGGAGCAGGTGGAGGACCTGGTCAACACCTGGGTGCGTGACAACGCGGATGCGCAGACGCGCGTCATGAACATCGACGACGCGAAGAAGTCCGGCGCCGTGGCCATGTTCGGTGAGAAGTACGGCGAGACCGTGCGCGTCGTCACCGTGCACCCGGAGTCCACGGAGCTCTGCGGCGGCACGCACGTGAAGCGCAGCGGCGACATCGGCCTGTTCAAGGTCACCAGTGAGAGCGGCGTGGCTTCCGGCGTGCGGCGCATCGTGGCCGTGACGGGCGTGGGCGCGCTCCAGTTCGTCCGCGAGCAGGAGCACGAGCTCAAGAAGGTCGCGGCGCTGCTGCGCACGAACCCCAAGGAGGTCGCCACCCGCGTCGAGGCCACCCAGAAGCGCGTGAAGGAGCTGGAGCGCAAGGTGGAGGAGGTCTCGGTGAAGGCCCAGTCGGCCTCGCAGAAGGACCTCATGGACCAGGCGCGCGAGGTCAACGGCATGAAGGTGCTGGCCACGCGCGTGGACCCCGCGGACGACAAGGTGTTCCGCGGCATGGCGGATCAGCTGCGCGACCGCATCGGCTCCGGCATCATCGCCATTGGCGGTGAGAAGGACGGCCGCGCCGTCATCCTGGTGGCGGCCACGAAGGACCTCGTCGCCAAGGGCATCAGCGCGGGCAACCTGGTGCGCGAGATGGCCAAGGAAGTGGGCGGCAAGGGCGGCGGCAAGCCGGACATGGCGCAGGCCGGTGGCCCGGACGCGGACAAGCTGCCCGTGGCGCTCGAGAAGCTCTTCGAGCTGGTGAAGGGCGCGAGCCCGGCGTGAGTCCCCGCGCTTCATCCCGCACCCTGGCGTTCCTGACGGCGGCCCTCCTCCTGGGGGGCTGCTCGAAGGAGACCTCCACGTCCGAAGGGGGCCAGGAAGCCGACGCGCGCACGCTGCAGAAGCTGCGCGCGGAGGCGGACCGGGTGAAGCAGGGCGGAGCGCCGGCCACGCGTCCGGCGCCGCCCCAGCAGGAGCCCGAGGAGTCGAAGCTCGCGGGCCTGGCGGCGGGCATGGGCGACAGCGGGCCGCGCAAGCTGCGGCTGCCCGAGCACAACGACACCGTGCACGTGGACACGGTGGCGTTCAAGGTCACGGGGCTGGAGACGTCGCACTCGGTGAAGGGCGGCTCCGGCAAGGTGGGGCTGGGGCTCACGACGGAGGACCTGTTCCTGCGCGTGGAGCTCATCACCCAGAACGTGGGCGGAGCGCCCGCGCCGCTGACGTTGGATGGCGCGAAGGTGACGGACGCGAAGGGGCAGACGTATCCGCTGGCGCGTGACGCGCAGGCGGTGGCCGGCACGCGTCCCCTGCCCACCACGTGGGCGCCCGAGCAGCGCACGGAAGTGGTGCTGCTGTTCGAGGTGCCGCCGGACGCGGTGCAGGACGATGGGCTGGCGCTCGTGGTGCAGGGCTCCGGCGGGGACGTGCGGATCCCCTTGCGATGACCGGGCCGGCCCCCAAGCTCCTCCCCCTGCGCATCCGACTCCCGTACACAGGGGAGGAGGAGTTCATCGAGCGGTATGGCTCGAACGTGGGGCGCGGTGGGGTGTTCGTGGCCACGCGCGCGCTCAAGCCCGAGGGCACGGGGCTGGCGTTCGAGTTCGTCCTCGCGGACGGCACGCGGCTGTTGCGCGGTGAAGGCGTGGTGCTCAAGGCACAGCCGGACGCGGGCAGTGCGCGCACGGGCATGACGGTGCGCTTCACCAGGCTGGACGCCGCGAGCAAGGCGCTCATCGATCGCATCGTCGCGAGGCGGAGTGGGACGGTGGCGCCGGTGGTTTCACCTGCCGCGCCGTTGCCGCCAGGGTTGGTGCGCCGGACGCCGGCGGCACGGCCTGTCACCCCGGTGCCCGTGCCGGAGGTCTCCCGCGAGGAGGCGAGGACGCCGAAAGCGTCCATGACGTTGCCGGCGGTGAAGCTGCCTGTCGTGGAAGCGCCGCCGGACCTGGCGGAACCGGATGAGCCGGTGTCGCTGTTTCCGGAGCACGCGGCGGAAGAGGAAGAAGAGCTCGCGCCACTTCCGACGGTGGACTTCCCGAGGACGCCTCGGAAGCCTCCGGTCGGTGTGGACGAACAACGGGCGACGCAGGAGATGTTCACGGTCCAGCCGAGGCCTCCTGCGCCGGGTGAGGCCCCGGCCACGGAACGGACTCCCGCCGCTTCTGGCACCTTCGCGGCCGTGATGCCGCCCCCGGTTGAAGCCGGGTGGGCCACGGAGCCTCCGCGAGTCGAGGCTTCCGAGGGCGCATCGACTGCGTCCGAGGCTGATGACGGCAGTGCGGGCGAAGCGTTCACGCCCGCGTCAGTGGATGCGTTTGACCCGAACGCCGTGCTCGGAGCCACGCATTCAGAGTGGAGCTCCGCATCCGCGATAGGCGAAGCGGAAGCAGCACGCGTTGAAGCAGCCTCGGCGTCTGGCGAGACGCAGGCTGACGCGGCTCCGTCATTCGACGTCGACCTCAGCATGGAGCCGGATGAGGCTCCCGCGCCCGCGGAACCCGGTCCCTCGTTCGCATCGGAGGCCCATGCGACGCAACCGGAGGCAACGCTCGCGTCAGCGGTGCCGGACTCCGGCGCCGGAGAAGACCTTTCCCAGACGACGCCGCAGCCGGAGGACTTCTCTTCAGCGGATGCTTCGGGTTCCGATGCCGTGGAAGAGGCACCTCTTCCCGAATCCGTCGCGACGTCGAGCCAGAGGGAGGCCGACCGCCTTCGTGCATGGGGCATCGACCCGGACTCCCTTCCGAGCGCACTCAGCACGAAATCCGAGGACGTGGATCCGTTCAGCGCTGCGCTTGAGCAGGCTGTCGGCACCACGGAGCCCGTTGACGACGCGCAAGCCGTCACGACATCGGCGGATGCTCCTCCAGACCGGGCGCCCGTCTCCGCGGCTCCAGAGGAAGAGGACGCATCGACGGTCGTCGTGGTCGAACTGCCGACCGAAGATGCGTGGACGGCGCTCGTTGGGTCCTCCGCCCCTTCTTCACCTGAACCGGCGCCCGTCCAAGCACCCGGGCAAGACGAAGCACCCGCTTCGGCTCTGGATGCGGAAGCCCATGAAGAGACGCGGTCCGCATCCACGGCAGCACTGGCCACGGTGACGACCGAAGAGACTCCGGCTCCAACGGGTTCCACTCCGCCGGACCTGGACTCCTCGGACACGCTCGCTTCCGGAACCGAGTCGCCCGTCGAGGAATCGACGTCCCTCCAGGTTTCCGCGCAGGACTCCTCGTCACCGGCCGCTTCGGACGAAGACCCCCAGCCTGGCGCTACCGAAGCTGCCGGTTCGGTCCGCTCGACTTCGGAACCATCACCTGCGCGGGCCGAGCCGCAGCAGGCATCGTCCATTGAAGCCACCACGCCCATCAGCGCGGCTTCGGGACAACCGCCTCCCCAGGCATCGGCCGCGACAGAGCCCACGCGTGCCAGCGATGCCACCTCCGCACAGGAGCAGCCGCAGCCCTCCGCATTGGCCGCGACAGACTCCTCGCGCGCCAGTGACACCAGCGCGGACTTGCCTCAGCCTTCGACCGCCCCCATCAGCACGGAGGTGGAACAAACGCGTCCTTCCGCATCGGCCGCGACAGAGTCTTCGCGCTCCAGCGAAGCCACCTCAGCGAAGGAACAGCCGCAGCCATCCGCATCCGCCGCGACCGAATCCGCGCGTTCCAGCGAAGCCGCGCTCGTCGGCACGGCCTCGGAACAGGTGCGTCCTTCCGCATCGGCCGCGACTGAATCCCCGCGCGAGTTCGACACCGCCGCGCCTGGCAGCACGGGCTCGCCTCAGCCATCCACATCGGCCGCGACTGAATCCCCGCGCGCTGGCGACACGGCTTCGGAACAGGTGCGTCCCTCCGCAACGGCCGCGACTGAGTCTCCGCGCGCTGGCGACACCGCTGCGCCCATCAACACGGCTTCGGAACAGCCGCAGCCTCCCGCACCGGCCGCGACAGAATCCCCGCGCTCCAGCGAAGCCGCGCCCGTCAGCACGGGCTCGAACCCAATCTCCGCCGAGCGGCCCAACGAAGCCACAGCGCCCGTCAGCACGGGCTCGCCGCAGCCTCCACGCACCGACGAAGCAGCACCTCCGACCTCGGACACGCAGAGCAGCGCCGCCTCCGCGCGCAGCCGCCGCCGCACGCTCTTCGACATGGCTCCCGCCGTGTCCGCTGCGCCTCCCGCGGCGGCGGAGGTCGTGCTCGGCATCGACGTGGGCACCTCGCACGCTCGCGTCGCCGCGTTCATCGACGGCGTCGCCACGCCCATCCCCATCCCCGGCACCGAGGGCACGGGCCTTCCCTCCGTCATCGCGGTGGACGCCGGGGGAGCACTCCTCGTCGGCACCGCCGCCCTCGTCGAAGCCGCCCGCGCTCCCCGCCGTGCCACCGCCGGCCTCAAGCGCCTGCTCGGCGTGCGCGCCCGCTCCCCCAACCTGCGCTGGCTCTCCCCGCAGCTCCCCTTCTCCGTCGCCACCGACCGGCACGGCGACGCGGGCGTGGAGATCGGTGACCGGTTCGTCGCCCCCACCCTCCTCACCGCGATGCTGCTGCGCGAGCTGCACCACGCGGCCACCACGCACCTGGGCCGCAAGGTGACGCGCGCCGTCCTCTGCGCGCCGTCCCACTTCACTGAACGCCAGCGCGCCGCCCTTCGCGAAGCCGCCACCATGGCCGGACTGGACGTGCCCCGCGTCCTCACCAACAGCGCCGCCGCGGCGCTCGCGTACGCCCACGGCCGGGGCCTGGCGCGCAAGCGCGTCCTCGTCGTGGACCTGGGCGGCGGCGGCCTGGAGGTCTGCGTCGTGCAGGTCACCGGCGATGACCTGGAGGTCGTCACCACCGGCGGCGACCCCACCCTGGGCGGCATGGACTTCGATGGCCGCATCGCCGAGGCGCTCGTCAGCGACCTCGCCGAACAGGGCCACCCGCGCCCGGAACACCCGCTCGACTGGGGCCCCCTGCGCACCCTCGCCGAAGCCACCAAGGAGTCCCTGTCCTCGCGGGACGCCGTGGACGTCACCCTGCCCACCGGCCCCGGCCCCAGGCTCGACCGCGAGCGCGTGGAGGCCCTGACCGCGGACCTCGCCCAGCGCGTCGTCTCCGTCACCCGCGAGGTGCTGGAGTCCAACGCCCTGTCCCCTCAAGGACTGGACGCCGTGCTCCTCGTGGGCGGCCAGTCCCGCTCTCCGCTCGTGCGCCGCCGCCTGGAGGAGAGCCTGGGCGTGCCCGTGCGCGACGACGACGTGGACGCCCGCACCGCCGTGGTGCGCGGCGCCGCGCTGCTCGGCCACGCGCTCCTGCTGTCGGAGACGGGCAAGCCCGCCGCCAGCGTGTCCGAAGTCCTCACCTCTCCCATCGGAGTCGCCGAGGACGCCGGCACCTTCCGCCGCGTGCTGGAGCGCAACACCCGCCTGCCCACCGCCAAGACGCTGGTCATCCCCGTCACCGTCCCCGGTCCGCTGTCGCTCGCCTTCTTCCAGGGCACCGCCGCCACCGCCGTGGAGAACGAATGGCTGGGCGCCCTCACCCTCACCGTGGAGCGCCCCGGCGAGGTGGAGGTGCACCTGGAGCTGTCCACCGACGGCACCATCGCCTTCAGCGCCACCCTGCCCGGCGCGAAGCGGCAGCCGGTGACGCTCGCGACGGAGGACCTGGATGACGCCTCCCGCGATGCCATCATCGCCCGCTCGCCCTTCCACTCCGAACCGGAGGCCCGGCCGAGCGGCCTGCTTTCCGGTTTGAAGAAGCTCTTCGGCCGGCGCTAGAGGCCCCCGGTCCCCTGGCTCCACCGCGCGGGCAGGTGCGCTGTCGGGCCCCGCCGTCCCAGCTTCCATTCCAGGTCCCACACTTCAAGCGGGAGGAACCTGGTCATGAGACGGACTTCGATGGTGGCAGGACTGGTGGTGGCCGGAACGTGCGTGGCGGGGCCGGCCCTCGCGGTGGACGCGACCGAGGTGTCACGCAAGCTCAGCTTCAGCGAAGAAGACGCCTCGGCCGGCCTGGACGTGGGCGTGGGCCTGGGCGGCTTCACCGGCGACCTGGGCGATGAGACGGGCGTGGGCGCGCTGTTCAACATCACCGCCAACGCCCAGCCGTGGAAGTACATCGGCGTGGAGGCCGGCTACGAGGGCCAGAACATCCCCATCGACGATGCCCGCGTGCTCGGTGGCAACAACATCTGGCGCAACAACGGCACGTTCCTGGGCAAGCTGGGGCCCGTCATCGACCACAAGTGGCACCCCTTCGTGGGCGTGGGCCTGGGCCTGAGCTACCTGCACGCGTCCTCGGGCTCGCAGGACGTCTACAACAATGACTGGCAGACGGAGATGCCCCTGGCCGCGGGCATCGAATACCGCATGGGCCACCTGTCCGCGGGCGTGCGCGCCACCTACCGACTCGTCGGTGGCGAGGAGCTGTTCGAGGTCCCCGGCACCAACGATGACGCGAAGGGCAGCCTCTTCAACGGCAACCTCACCGTGGGCGGCCGCTTCTAGCGTCCTCTTTCCGCGTCCGCGGCACACCACCGCGGACGCGGCGTCACCGCCTCACAGCTCGAAGCGCGACATCAGCACTTCCGGACGCGGATCTTCCCTCCACGCCTCCAGCACCGCCTGCGCCGGGGACCGGCCCGAAGCCGCCACCGCCTCCAGCGGCGCCAGCAGCGGCGCGTCCTCCGGATCCAACCGCTGCAGCCCGCGCTTCGCGATGGACACCATCTCCGCGGCCAGCTGGTGCAGCGCGTGCGGCCCCAGCTTCCCGGCCAGGCCCTCGCGGCGCGCGGTGTCGTGGAACGCCAGGTGCTCCGTGAAGGTGAGCCGCGGCAGCAAGAGCTCCGCCTCCGACAGCGCCTGCGCGTCGTAGAGGATGCCGCGCCACAGGGCGCCCAGGGCCCCCGTCATGGCCGCGCTGGCACAGTCCGCGCCGCGCACCTCCAGCACCTTCTTGAGCCGCACCTCGGGGAAGAGCGTGGACAGGTGGTCCGTCCAGTCCCCCATGTCCGGAGGCTTGCCCTCGTAGCCCTCCTTCATGAGCTGACGGAAGGTGAGCTTCGGGTGGCGGTACTCGCCATCGCGGCGCAGGAACAGGAGCGGCGCGTCCAGCGCCCAGTCCACGTAGGCCTTGTAGGAGAACGAGCCGTCGAACCAGGACGGCAGGTAGCCGCAGCGCGTGGGGTCCACCTCTTCCCAGACCCGGCTGCGGAAGGACATGTAACCGGAGGGCTTGCCCTCCAACAGCGGGCTGTTGGCGTACAGCGCCACCAGGAGCGGCGTCAGGCGCGCCACCGTCACCGTCTTGCGCACGCAGTCCGCTTCATCCGCCCAGTCCAGCGACACCTGCCCGGTGGACGTCATCAGCATCATGTTCAGCGCCAGCCGGCCCCGCTCCGGCAGCGTGCGGCGCATCACCTGGTAGCGCGTCTTGGGCATCCAGGGCATGTCCACGCCCCCAGGCCCTGGCGTCCCCACCGGCCGGTAGCCCAGCGCCACCAGCCGCAGGCCCAGGCTGGACGCCGCCGCCTTCGTCTCCTCCAGGTGCGCCAGGTTCTCCTGGTGCGCCTCGCGCGCCGTGCGGAAGGGGCTTCCGGACAGCTCGAACTGGCCGCCCGGCTCCAGGGAGATGGCCGCCATGCCACGCTGCAGCGCGATGACGGGCGACTCGGGCGTCTCCCGGAAGCGGTCGTAGCCGCCCGGGGCGATGCGCTCCAGCAGGGCTCCGATTCCGTTCGGTCCCTCGTAGGCCGGGGGCTGGGCGGACCCCACCGGATAGATGAACTTCTCGTGCTCCAGCCCGAGCCGATGCTCGGTCCGGGGCTTCTCCGCCTTGCGAAGCTCTTCCACCAGGGGAGCGGCGGAAGTGAGGGGCTCGGAGGCCACGCGCTTGAGGTCGAGGGACATGTGGGCGCCCTATATAACGGGGCCCGCCTCCCTTGCCCTCATTTGAGCAC
>NZ_RAWL01000160.1:0-17787 GCF_003668885.1 Corallococcus sp. AB049A
CACCAGCCCCGGCATGCGCGCCGTGAGCGCCGCCCGCGCGGCCCCGCTGGAGAAGCCCAAGACGGAGGGCCCGCTGGGCAAGCGCGTCGCGGCGGAGACGTCCAACGTCGTCCTCAACGCCTTCTCCATCCTGAAGGAGCAGCTCGCGGACTTCCGCGCGAGCGACCGCTTCTTCAAGTACAAGGCCGGCATCGTCGCGGGCTGGCTCGTCCTGTCCGTCGCCAGCCTCGGCATCGCGTGCCCGGGCAGCTCCCTGGACACGGGTGACATGGACGCGCGCCTGGTGCTCAGCGACAAGCTGGACCGGCCCTCCGTCACCATCTGGAACGAGAGCAAGGACGTCTGGCGCGACGTCATCATCACCGTGAACAACGAGTACAAGGCGGTGGTGGCGGAGGTGCAGCCCGGCAACTTCGTCACCATCACGCCCAAGCAGCTGCTGGGCAAGAGCGGCGGCGCCGCGCCCGCGGACCTCCGCTTCCAGGCGCTGACCATGAAGAGCGCGGACGACAACGCCGACCTCACGCCCTCTCTCCAGGAGGAGTGGAAGCGCCTCTTGGCGCCGAAGAAATAGCCTCCGGAAAAACACGAAGGGCGCCCTCCTGAAGCAGGAAGGCGCCCTGGGTGCTTCTTCAGTCCGGCCGGGCCTCACTCACGCGAGACCCGGGCGCGGGGAACGGCTCAACCCTCGGTCTTCGCCTCGGCGGCGGGAGCCTCGGTCGTCTCGGCGGCGGCCGGAGCCTTCGCGGGACGGTCCACCAGCTCGATGAGGGCCATCTCCGCGGCGTCGCCACGGCGGAAGCCCAGGCGCACGATGCGGGTGTAGCCACCCGGACGGGAGGCGTAACGCTCCTTGTACTCGCTGAACACCTTCTGGAGGACCGTGCGGTCCTTCACGGTGCGGGCAGCAAGGCGCACGTTGGACAGGCCACCGCGCTTCGCGAGCGTGATGATGCGCTCGGCCAGCGGACGGACTTCCTTCGCCTTGGGAACGGTGGTGCGGATGGCCCCGTGCTCCAGCAGGGACGTGACCATGTTGTTCAGCATCGCGAGACGGTGGCTCGTGGTGCGGTGCAGCTTCCTCTGTCCGACCTTATGGCGCATGCGCGTGCTCCGGGGCCTCTGTCCGAGAACCCCACCACTCCGGCCGTATCAGGTACCGGGTGGGAAGGACGGCCCCGACACAGGGGCCGTCGTTGAATCGGGCCCTGTGTACCAGGGCCCCCTGCCTTCGCGCCACCGTGAAGCCGTGTCGGCGGGCAGCCAGGGCAGGTGCTTCAGGAAACGACGACGCTCTAGGCCTTGGGGGCCGCGGGAGCCGGCGCGTTCTTCGGCGGCCAGTTCTCCAGCTTCATGCCCAGCGACAGGCCCATCTCCGCGAGGATCTCCTTGATCTCCTTCAAGGACTTGCGGCCGAAGTTCTTCGTCTTGAGCATCTCCGCCTCGGTGCGCTGGACCAGGTCACCGATGGACTTGATGTTCGCCTGCTGCAGGCAGTTGGCGGAGCGCACCGACAGCTCCAGCTCGTCCACCGAGCGGAACAGGTTCTCGTTGAGCTTCGCCTCTTCCTTCGGCGCCTCGGCGACGACCGGTTCCTCGGTCTCGTCGAAGTTCACGAACACCGTGAGCTGCTCCTTGATGATCTTCGCCGCGTACGCCACCGCGTCCTGCGGCACCACGGAGCCGTCCGTCCAGATCTCGAGCGACAGCTTGTCGTAGTCCGTGACCTGACCGACGCGCGCGTTGGTGACCTGGTAGTTCACCTTGCGGATGGGCGAGAAGAGCGAGTCGATGGGGATGGTCCCGATGGGCGCGCCCGCCACCTTGTTGGTGGACGCCGGCACGTAGCCCCGGCCCCGGCGGCACGTCAGCTCCATGCGCACCTTGCCACCCTCGGACACGGTGCAGATGTGGTGCCCCGGGTTGAGGATCTCCACGTCCTGGTCCGCGATGAGGTCGCCCGCCTTCACTTCCTTGGGGCCCTCCACCTCGATGCGCAGCGTCTTCGTCTCGTTCGTGTGCATCCGGAGGAGGACCTCCTTCAGGTTCAACACGACGTCCGTGACGTCCTCGGCCACCTCGGGGATGGTCGTGAACTCGTGGTCCACGCCCTCAATCTTCACGGAGGTGATGGCCGCGCCCTGCAGCGACGACAGCAGCACCCGCCGCAGCGAGTTGCCCAGCGTCGTCCCGAAGCCGCGCTCCAGCGGCTCCGCCACGAACTTGCCGTACGTGGGGCTCAGCGAGTCCTGGTCCACTTCCATGCGGCGCGGCTTGATGAGGTCGCGCCAGTTCTTCGCAACAAACGTGTCGGCCATGGGGACTGCTCCTCTGGTCGTGCGCCATCACCCACTTCCCCGTCAGGGTGACGGGAGGACGGGCACGCGGGGGGACTGCCTAACAACCTCGCCCGGCGCGCGCAGGACGCACCCTCCAGGCGATGAAACGACAGGCGACAAAGCGACGACGCCCCGGCCTCGTCGGCCAGGGCGTCCACCGCGGGAGGGGCCCACCGCGAGGCGGGCCCGGCATCCCTGCTTACTTCGAGTACAGTTCGACGATGAGCTGCTCCTGGATGGGCATGGTCAGGTCCTCGCGGTTCGGGACCGTCTTGACCGTGCCCTTGAACGCCTTCTTGTCCAGGTCGATCCACTGCGGCACGCCACGGCGGTCCACCGTCTCCAGCGCCTCGGAGATGCGGAGCACCTTGCGGCTCTTCTCGGCGACTTCCACGGCGCTGCCCGGCTTCACGGCGAACGACGGGATGTTCACCCGGCGGCCGTTGACCTGGAAGTGACCGTGACGCACCAGCTGGCGCGCCTCGTTGCGCGTGTCCGCGAAGCCCATGCGGAACACCACGTTGTCCAGGCGGAGCTCCAGCTGCTGCAGCAGGTTCTCACCCGTCTTGCCCTTGGCCGCGGACGCGCGGTGGTAGTACCCGCGGAACTGGTTCTCGAGCAGGCCGTACATGCGCTTGACCTTCTGCTTCTCGCGCAGCTGCACGCCGTAGCCGGAGAACTTCACGCGGCCCTGGCCGTGCTGACCGGGGGGATAGGGGCGGCGCTCGATGGCGCACTTGTCCGTGTAGCAACGGTCGCCCTTGAGGTACATCTTCAGGTTCTCGCGCCGGCAGATACGGCAGGCGCTCGCGGTATAACGAGCCACGGAAACTCTCCTTGCAGATGGTCTGGAGCCGGGCCCGCCGCGAGGCGGGTCCCCGGCCCGAAGCGGTGATTAGACGCGGCGGCGCTTGGGCTGACGGCAGCCGTTGTGCGGGATGGGCGTCACGTCGCGGATGAGGCTGATCTTCAGGCCGGCGGCGGCCAGCGCGCGCAGCGCCGACTCACGGCCCGCGCCCGGGCCCTTCACGAACACCGTCACGGTCTTCAGGCCGTGCTCCATCGCCTTCGCCGCGGCGTCGCCAGCGGCCACCTGCGCCGCGAACGGCGTGGACTTGCGGCTGCCCTTGAAGCCGCGCGCCCCGGCCGACGACCAGGAGATCACGTTCCCGGACACATCCGTGATCGTGATGATGGTGTTGTTGAACGTGGACTGGATGTGGACCACGCCGTTCAGGATGTTCTTCTTGCCCTTGCGCTTGTTCTTCTTCGCCGCAGGGGTCTCGCCACCCTCGGCACCGGCCGGCGCGGCGGCGGTATTGATCTCGTCAGCCATGTGAATCGCTGCTCCTGGGAGTAGGTGATCAACGCCCGCGCCTCACACGAAGCGAGGCTGCGGGCGCCAGAGGGTTTAGCGGGCCGGAGCGGCCGGCTTCGCGCGAACGATGCCGCGCTTGGGACCCTTGCGGGTACGCGCGTTGGTGTGGGTGCGCTGGCCGCGGACCGGAAGACCCTTGCGGTGACGCAGGCCCCGGTAGCAACCCAGGTCCATCAGCCGCTTGATGTTCATGGTCACTTCACGCCGGAGGTCACCCTCGACCTTGTACTTGGCCTCGATGATCTCACGGATCTTTCGGGCCTGGTCCTCGGTGAGGTCCTTGGTCCGGGTGGTGAGATCGATGCCCGCCTCGGTGATGATGTCGTGCGCGGTCTTGTTACCGATCCCGTAGATGTACTGAAGCGAGATCACCGCACGCTTGTTGGGCGGCAGATCGATGCCGGCGATACGAGCCATCTTCGGTCTTCCTTCGTTTGGAGTTGGTCTGAGGCCAAGAGTCCCTGGGGACTCTTAGCCCTGGCGCTGCTTGTGCCGGGGGTTGGAGGCGCAGATGACGCGCACGATGCCCTTGCGGCGAACAACCTTGCACTTGTCGCAGATCTTCTTGACGGACGCCCGAACCTTCATGGAGCGAACTTCCTTCCTTCAGCAGCGGAGAAAAGCACAACAGCCGGTCCGCACAGGCGGCCGGCCCGAAATTACTTGGCCCGGTACGTGATCCGGCCGCGGGTCAGGTCATACGGCGACAACTCGACCTTCACCTTGTCGCCCGGGAGGATACGGATGAAGTGCATCCGCATCTTGCCCGAGATGTGCGCGAGCACCTTGTGGCCGTTGTCCAGCACCACGCGGAACATCGCGTTCGGTAGGGGTTCCATGACGGTCCCCTCGACTTCGATGGAATCATCCTTCGGCAAGCGTCAACCTTCTTCCCGGACCACGAACCTTCTGGAAGCGCGGCGGGATAACACTTTGGTCCGTAAGTAGCAAGCGCCGCGCGATCTGAAATCTGGACATCTATCAACACCTTCTGACATCACCCTATTTCACCCGGCGTCCGGCCCTTCATCCCCGCCGGGTCAACACTTCCGGCCCCCGCTCCGAGATCAGGATGGTGTGCTCGAAGTGGGCGGACAACTTGCCGTCCACGGTGACGGCCGTCCACTCGTCTTCCAGGACCTCCACGTCGGGCGTTCCCTGGTTCACCATCGGTTCCACCGCCAGGACCATGCCCGGCCGCAGCTTCATCCCCGCCCCCGGCTGCCCATAGTTGGGAACCTGGGGCGGCTCGTGCAGCTTCCGTCCAATCCCGTGCCCCGTGAAGTCCCGGACCACGGAGAACCCCCTCGACTCCACGTGGCGCTGCACCGCGTGGCCAATGTCGCCAATCCGGTTGCCCGGCTGCATCACCTGGATGGCCTTCTCCAGCGACTGCCGGGTGGCGTCCACCAGGGCCTGGGCCTCCCCACTCACCTTCCCCACCGGCACCGTGCGCGCCGAGTCCCCGAAGAACCCCCGGTAGGCGACCCCGAAGTCCAGCTTCATCAGGTCCCCGGCCACCAACCGGCGCTTGCGGTTGGGGATGCCGTGGACGACCTCCTGATTCACGGAGGCGCATAGGACGCCCGGGAAGCCGTGGTAGCCCTTGAACGCCGGCCTGGCCCCCTTCTGCGCGATGAGCTTCTCCGCCAGGGCGTCCAGGTCCCAGGTGGAGACGCCAGGGGCCACCGCCTTCTCCAGCTCATCGAGGATTTCACAGACGATCCGGCCCGCCTCCCGCATCAGGGCGATCTCGTCGGGGCTCTTGAGCTCCACCGGGTTCATGCGCCCCTTTCCCTACCGGCCTGCTGCACTGTGGGAACCCGCGACCGGTGGGGCGGCAGTCCGGACCGGCCCTGCCCCCGCCCCGCTGCCTGCCCTGGTTCAGGCAGGACGGCCGGCGGCCTTCTTGATCTCCTCGTAGATGCCCTCTGGAGACCCGACGCCGTCCACGCTCTTGAGCAGCCCCTTCTTCGCGTAGAAGTCCTTCAGGGGGGACGTCTCCGCGTCGTACTTCTGGAGGCGCTTCTCGATGACCTCCGGCGTATCGTCCGGGCGCTGCACGAGCTCCGTGCTGCACTTGTCGCACAGGCCCGCGCGCTTCGGGGGGCTCTGGGTGACGTGGTAGACGGCCCCGTCATTGGGGCACACCCGCCGGCCCGAGCCACGCTCGACCAACGTTGAGTGCGGGACCTCGAGCGACACCACTGCGTTGAGCTGCTTGCCCAGCCGCTCCAGCATCCGGTCCAGCGCGTCCGCCTGTCCCGGGGTGCGGGGGAAGCCGTCGAGCACGAAGCCCTGGGCCACGTCCGGCTCCTTCAGCCGCTCCTCCACGATGCCGATGACGACGTCGTCCGGGACGTACTGCCCCGCGGCCATCAGCGGCCCGGCCACCTTGCCCAGCGGCGTGCCCTCCTTCACGGCCTTGCGGAGGATGTCGCCGGTGGAGATCTGCGGAATCTGGAAGTCCGCGTAGAGCTTCTTCGCCTGGGTTCCCTTCCCGGCGTTCGGCGGCCCCAAGAGGATGAGGTTCATGTCGCTCCTTTGTACCTACGTCCACCCTTGAACGACGAGGCGCCCCTCCCCACCAATGGGGAGAGGCGCCCGGAACACAACCGACTGCCGTCAGGCCGCCACGCGGACCCGACCACGGATGCGCGGACCGCGCGGACCCGCGAAGCCTTCGTAGTTGCGGCTGATGAGGTGGCCTTCGATCTGCTGCACCGTGTCCAGCGCCACGCCCACCACGATGAGGAGCGCCGTGCCGCCGAAGGTGAACCGCACGCCCAGCACGCTGCTGATGACGGACGGAATCACGCAGATGATGGCCAGGTAGATGGCGCCACCGAACGTGAGGCGGTTGAGCGTGCGCTCGATGAACTCCGCCGTCTGGCGGCCCGGGCGGATGCCGGGGATGTAGCCACCCTGCTTCTTGATGTTGTCCGCCACGTCATCCGGCCGGAAGGTCAGCGCCGTGTAGAAGTAGGAGAAGAACACCACCAGCAGCACGAACAGGCCGTTGTAGACCCAGAGGTTGCCCTCGATGCCGCGCTGGAAGCCCTGCAGGAAGGGGAACCACGCGCCCAGCGTCGCCGGGAAGGACAGCACCGCGCCGGCGAAGATGGGGGGAATCACGCCCGAGGCGTTCACCTTCATGGGGAAGTACGTGGCCTGGCCCGCGAACATGCGACGGCCCGCCATGCGCTTGGCGTACTGGATGGGCACGCGCCGCATGCCCCGCTCCACGTAGACCACCACGCCGATGATGAGGAGCATGAAGAAGAGCAGGCCCAGCACCGCGGCCACGTTCACCACTTCCTGCGTCGTCAGGTCCAGCAGCTGCTTCGCGCCGGGCAGCACACGCGCCACGATGCCCGCGAAGATGATGAGCGAGATGCCGTTGCCGATGCCGCGCTCGGTGATGCGCTCGCCCAGCCACATGATGAAGGCCGTGCCCGCCGTGAGGCTCACCACCGTCATGAAGGTGAACCAGAGGTTGTCGTTGGGCACCACCACCTGGTTGAAGCCGCCCTGCCCCGCGTCGGAGCGGCCCAGCGAGGCCAGCCACCGCGAGATGCCCACGCCCTGCACGACCGACAGCAGGATGCTGCCGTAGCGCGTGTACTGGTTGATCTTCTGGCGGCCCGCGGCGCCTTCCTTCTGCAGGCGCTCCAGGCTGGGCACCACCACCGCGAGGAGCTGGATGATGATGGAGGCGCTCACGTACGGCATGATGCCCAGACCGAAGATGGACATCTGCTCCAGCGCGCCGCCGGAGAAGAGGTTGAACAGCGACACGAGGCCGCCCGATTGTTTCTGGGCGTCCATGAACGCGTTCATCGCGGAGCGGTCCACGCCCGGCGTGTTGATGAAGATGCCGATGCGGTAGACGGACAGCAGCACGAGCGTGTACGCAAGCCGGCTGCGCAGCTCCGCGATGCGGAAGACGTTGGCGAAGGCGTTCAGGGCCACGGTAATGCCATCCTCTTCAAGAGGTTCTGCCAGCAACAACAAACGCCCCTCTCCGGTTCCGGAAAGGGGCGCGGAAGCCTACACAAGGCTGGAGGCGCGCACCACACTGCCGTGATGCGCGCCGGTCACGCCTACGCCCGGGGCTGGCGAGGAGCCTTGACGCCCTTGCCGGCGTGGGCCTTGGCGGCCGACTCCGGCTTGTGCGCCATCAGGGGGAGCTCCTCCACGGAGCCGCCCGCCTTCTCGATGTTCTCGCGAGCCGCCGCGGACACCTTGTTCACCTTCACGGTGAGCTTCTTGGCGAGTTCGCCGTGCGCCAGGACCTTGATGCCGTCATAACGGCCCTTGACCAGGCCCGCCTGCTTCAGCGCGGCCTCGTCCACCATGGCGCCCGCGTCGAACACGTGCTCCAGGTCGCCCAGGTTGACGATGGCGTAGGAGGTCCGGTTGGGCGGGTTGAAGCCGAACTTCGGCAGACGGCGCTGCAGCGGGCTCTGGCCGCCTTCGAAGCCTTCGAACCGCATGTTGCCGGAGCGGGCCTTCTGGCCCTTGCCGCCGCGGCCGGCCGTCTTGCCCAGGCCGCTACCCTGGCCACGGCCCACGCGCTTCTTGCGGTGCCAGGAGCCCTCAGGGCGCTTCAGATTGGTCAGGATGCTCATGTCGAATCCTCAGTTCTCAGGCCTTGGCCGTGGCGGCCAGGCGCTCCAGGGCGCGGTCCCGGGCGACAATCTTCCGGGGCTTGCGGCGCTTGGGCGCCGGGGCCTCCTGGCTGACCGTCTCCAGGGAGACCAGGTGCTTCACCTTGAACACCATGCCGCGCACCGCCGGGGTGTCCTTCAACAGCCGCTCGTCGCCGAACTTCTTCAGACCGAGGCCCTTGATGGTGGCCAGCATGTCCTCGGAAGAACCCGAGTAGCTCTTCGTCAGCTTAACCTTGAGCGCCATGACTAGCCCCTCGCCTCGCCCGCGAGCTTCTGGGTCTCGACGTCCTTGCCACGCAGCCGCGCGACCTGCTCCGCGCTGCGCAGCAGCTTCAGGCCCGCAACCGTGGCCTTCAGCACGTTGTGCGGATTCCGCGAACCCTGGCTCTTGGTCAGGATGTTGCGGATGCCCGCCGCCTCCAGCACCGCGCGCACCGCGCCACCGGCGATGACGCCCGTACCTTCGGAGGCCGGCTTCAGGAGCACCCAGCCGGCACCGAAGTGCCCCAGGATCTCGTGCGGGATGGTGTGACCCATGCGCGGAACGCGGAACAGGTTCTTCTTCGCGTTCTCGCCGCCCTTGCGGATGGCTTCGGGGACCTCGTTGGCCTTGCCCAGGCCCACGCCCACGTGCCCGTTGCCATCGCCCACCACGACGAGCGCGGCGAACGAGAACCGGCGGCCACCCTTCACCACCTTGGCCACGCGGTTGATATTCACCACGCGGTCGGTCAGGTCCAGATCGTTCGGATTGATCGGAGTTGCCACTTGAGGAATTCCTTTCTGGTACCTAGAACTTCAGGCCGGCCTCGCGCGCGGCGTCAGCCACGGCGGCGATGCGCCCATGGTAAGGGAAGCCGTTGCGGTCGAACACCACCGCATCGACGTTGGCGGCCTTGCACTTCTCCGCGATGAGGGAGCCCACGCGCTTCGCGTCGGCCTTCTTGTCGCCCTCGTCCTTGCCCTTCAGCTCCTTGGACAGGGACGACGCGAACGCCAGCGTGCGGCCGGTGGAGTCGTCCACCACCTGGGCGTAGATGTGCTTGAGGCTCTTGTAGACCGACAGCCGCGGACGCTCCGTGGTGCCGGAGAGCTTCTTGCGGATGCGGTTCTTCCTCTTGAGGCGCTGATCGACAGTCTTGGACATGGCTGCTTCCTTTTCCGTCCGGCGGCGATGCGGCCTTCCGCCGCCGGATGATTCCGCCAGACCTCAAGGTCCGGCGGGGTTGAATGCTCGGCGAAGACGCGGCGACGACTAGGTCGTACCGGTCTTGCCCTCCTTGCGACGGATGCGCTCCTCGGAGTACTTGATGCCCTTGCCCTTGTAGGGCTCCGGCGGACGCAGCGAGCGGATGTTGACCGCCGTGGCGCCCAGGGCCTCCTTGTCCGCCGAGCGGAGCGTGAGCCCCACCGTGGGAAGGCTGTCCTCGGTGCGGGAGACCTTGTCGACTTCCGCCGTCACGCCCTCCGGCAGGTTGAACACCACCGGGTGGGAGTAACCGAGCGAGAAGTGGATGGCCTTGCCCTTCACTTCCGCGCGGAAACCAACGCCGCGGATGTCCAGGCGCCGCTCGAAGCCCGTGGAGACACCCTTCGCCGCGTTGGCGAGGATGGTCCGCGTGAGGCCGTGCAGGCTGCGGGCTTCGCGAGAATCGTCCTCGCGCTGCACCGTCACCTGGCCGTCCTTCACCTCCACCTTCACCTTGGCGGGGAGCTTGACGGACAGCTTGCCCTTGGGGCCGTCAAAGTTGACCTGCTGGTTGGCGACGTTGACCTTCGTCTTGTCACCAAGCTTGATCGCCAGTTTTCCAATCCGACTCATGATTGCCTCGTGCTGTCGTCGCCCGGGGCGCGCTCCTCGCGGAGCACATCCCCCAGGCTCCTGGCTAGTAGACCGTGCAGAGCAGCTCGCCGCCGACCTTCTGCTTCCGGGCCTCGGTGTCCACCAGGATGCCGCGCGAGGTGGAGAGGATGGAGATGCCCATGCCACCGAGCACCGGCTGGATGTCGCGCACCGCGACGTAGCGGCGCAGGCCGGGCTTGGACACGCGGCGGATGCCGGTGATGGCAGGGCTGCGGTCCGGGCCGTACTTCAGCTGAACGGTGATCTCGTTCTGCGGCGCGACCTCGTGGATGGCGAAATCCCCGATGTAGCCCTCGTCCTTGAGGACCTTGACGATCTCCACCTTGAGCTTCGAGTGGGGGATGACGACCTTGTCGTGCCGCGCACGCGAGGCGTTGCGCAGGCGGGTCAGCATGTCGCCGACGGGATCATTGACCGGCATGAAGCACCTTCAAGCAAAGCAGCGGTCCCAGGGGGACACACCGCGCTCGCGGCCACCGCGCCTGCCGGGCCCATCCCGGGGGTTCGCGACGACCGCCACTACCCTTCTACTTCCACCGCAGACCGCCCTGCCCTCTTCAGGACAGGGACGGGGTTCCGGGTCCAGCGCCTACCAGGACGACTTGGTGACGCCGGTGATCTCACCGCGCAGGGCGCGGTGACGCAGGCAGATACGGCACATCTTGAACTTGCGCAGGAAGGCGCGAGGACGACCGCACAGACCGCAGCGGTTGTACTGACGCACGGGGAACTTCAGCTTGCGCTTCGCCTGGGCAATCTTGGAGAGCTTGGCCATGATCGATGGGAGTCCTGGGCTCGGTTACTGACGGAACGGCATGCCGAAGTGACGCATCAGCGCGAGGCCCTGCTCGTCGTTCCGGGCGGTGGTGACGAAGCTGATGTTGAGCCCCTTCACCTTTTCGATCTGATCGTAGTTGATTTCAGGGAAGATGATCTGCTCGCGCACGCCGAGGGTGTAGTTGCCCTTGCCGTCGAAAGCCTTCGGGGACACGCCCTTGAAGTCACGCACGCGCGGCAGCGCGACGGTGATGAGGCGGTCCATGAACTCGAACATGCGGTCGCCGCGCAGCGTGACGGCGGCACCGATGGCCTGGCCCTGGCGCAGCTTGAAGTTCGCGATGGACTTGCGCGCGCGGGTCACGACCGGCTTCTGACCGGTGATGGCTGCCAGCTGGTCCACCGCCGACTCCAGGATCTTGTTGTTGGCGAGCGCCTCGCCCAGACCCATGTTGACGACGATCTTCTCCAGCCGCGGCACTTCCATGGGGTTCTTGAGCCCCAGCTCCTTCATGAGCGAAGGAACGCCTTCCGCGCGGAAGCGGTCCTTGAGGCGCGCCGAGCGGGCCTTGAGGCCCTCCTCGATGTTCGCGGCGAAGCCGACCTTCTTGGCTTCTTCCTTGCCGCGCTTCTTGCTCTTCTTTTCCTTCGAGTCGGCCTTCTTCTCGTCAGCCATTTTTCAGTCCTCTGCTTCGGAGCGCCGTCATGGACCCAGCGCGTCCGATCAGTCCTACGTCTAGAACGTGGAAACACCCGGAGGGAACAACCATTTCAGCCCTCTGGACGTGCACGCCCGCCTGCCCCACCACCTGGTGGGGCAAGGGGCGCGCATACATGCCCGAACACCGACCCCTAGTCAATCAGGGCGTCACACTGCTTGCAGAACCGCTTGGAGGACTCCCCCTCCTTGCGGATGCCGACGCGAGTCGGCTTGTCGCACTTGGCGCAGACCACCTGGACGTTCGAGAGCGCGATGGTGCCCGGCTTCTCGATGATGCCGCCCTCGGGGGACTGCGGCGTCTTGCGCAGGTGGCGCTTGACCAGGCGCAGGCCCTCGACCGTCACGCGGCCCGCCTCGCGGTCAACCTTCAGCACCTTGCCGCGCTTGGTCGCCGGCGTCTTCTCCGAGCGCTCAGACCCGGAGATGACCTGGATGGTGTCACCGACTTTCAGCTTCTGCATGGCTTCCTCACTCTGGCTGTTCGCCGTCAGGCCTGCGTCCTCTTAGAGGACCTCGGGCGCCAGCGAGATGATCTTCATGAACTTGCGGGCACGCAGCTCACGGGCAACCGGCCCAAAGATGCGCGTCCCGATGGGCTCCAGGTCCTTGTTGATGAGGACCGCCGAGTTGCCGTCGAACTTGATGTAGCTGCCATCCGCACGACCCACCTCGCGACGGGTGCGGACGATGACGGCCTTGGCCACGTCACCCTTCTTCACCTTGGAGTTGGGCAGGGCCTCGCGGATCGACACGACAATCACGTCGCCGATGGAGGCATACTTGCGCTTGGAGCCGCCGAGAACCTTGATGCAAAACACCTTCTTGGCGCCCGAGTTGTCGGCCACATCGAGCACACTCTGCATCTGAATCATGTGAAGTCTCCTCTTGCTCGAACCCGTCCACGCGCTTCATGGCGCACGGACGCGGTGTGGCCTACCTAGACGTTCTTGCTCTTCTCCAACACCTCGACCACGCGCCAACGCTTGTCCTTCGAAGCGGGCTTGGTCTCGGCGATGCGCACCCGGTCACCCTCGTTGATGGTGACCTTCTTCGGGTAGTCGTGATCCTCGACGTGCGCCTTGTACTTCTCGCGCAGGCTCATGATCTTCCCGTACTTCGGGTGGGGAGCGCGACGCTGGACGGTGACGACCACCGTCTTCTGCATCTTGTTGGAGGTGACGATGCCCACGCGGGTCTTGGGACGACCCCGGGTGGAGGTCTCGGCAGCGGGCGTTTCGGTCGCTTCAGCCATGTTGGTTCTCACTGTCTGTCATGCACCCGGGCCCTCTGCCCGGATGGCCACGGACACCGGGTGAGCCCGGATGCCCGCGGATGCACTGCTACTACTACCCCGCCTTCGCGGCCCGAGCCTTCTGGCCCAGGACGGTGAGGATGCGGGCCAGATCACGGCGGTGCTGCACGCCCTCAGCGGGGCTGTCCAGCGAGCCGGTCCGACGCTTGAGCCGATCCTGGACCAGCGTGTCGCGCAGCTCCTTCGCGCGATTCTGCAGGTCGTCCGTCGACAGTTCCTTCAGTTCCTTCGCAGTCGCCATCTTGGTCTCCTCGGCGCGGGAGGCGGGCGCCCTCCCCTGTCACCAGGTGGAGCGCCCGTCCCGTGCGGTGCGTGACTACAGCGAGAGCTCGCTGCGGCGCACGATCTTGGTGAGCACCGGCAGCTTCGCCTGCGCCAGCTTCAGCGCACCGGTGGCGATCTCCTGCGTCATGCCCTCCATCTCGTAGAGCACGCGTCCCGGCTTGACGACCGCGACGTAGTACTCCACGCCACCCTTACCGGTACCCATACGGGTCTCGGCGGGCTTCTTCGTGATGGGCTTGTCCGGGAAGATCCGGATCCAGATCTTGCCGCCGCGCTTCACGTGGCGCGTCATCGCGATACGGGCCGCCTCGATCTGGCGCGAGGTGATCCATCCCGGCTGGAGGCTCACCAGGCCGAACTCACCGTAGGTGAGGTCGCTGCCGCGGTGGGCCGAGCCGAACATGCGGCCCTTCTGCATCTTGCGGTACTTGGTTCGAGCAGGCTGAAGCATGGTCGATGTCCTTCGTGCCTCGCGTGCAGGGCGGGCTTTTCAGGGCCCACCCCACAGGGGCGTCTTACCGGTTGGTGGCCTGGGGGGCCTGGCCGCCCTTGCCGGGGAGGACCTCGCCCTTGCAGATCCAGACCTTGCAGCCAATCTTGCCGTAGGTCGTCTTGGCCTCGGCGAAGCCGAAGTCGATGTCCGCGCGGAGGGTGTGCAGGGGCACGCGGCCCTCGCGGTACCACTCGTAGCGGGCCATCTCGGCGCCACCCAGGCGGCCCGAGCAGGCCACGCGGATGCCCTTGGCCCCGAACTTCATCGCGGTCTGCAGCGCCTTCTTCATGGCGCGGCGGAAGGCGATGCGGCGCTCGAGCTGCGTGGCGATGTTCTCCGCCACGAGCTGCGCGTCGGTCTCGGCCTTGCGGACCTCGACGATGTTCAGGAAGACCTCGTTCTTGGTGAACTGCTGCAGGTCCTTCTTGACGGTCTCGATGCCAGCGCCGCGCTTGCCGATGACGATGCCCGGACGCGCGGTGTGGACGTTGACCTTCACCTTGTTGGCGGCGCGCTCAATCTCCACCTTGGACACGCCCGCGTGGTTCAGCGACTTCTTCACGAACTCGCGGATGCGGATGTCCTCGTGGAGCCACTGGGCGTAGTTCTTGTGCTCGAACCACTTGGAGTCCCAGGTCTTGATGACGCCGAGCCGGAACCCGATCGGATGTACTTTCTGTCCCAAACTGAATCTCCTTGGTGCGTCCGGGCGGGGCCCGACGGGTCCTACTTCTTGGCCTCGGCCAGCACGACGTGGACGTGGGCAGACTTCTTCTGGATGGGCGTCGCGCGACCCATGGCGCGCGGCATGAACCGGCGCTGGGTGGCGGCCTGGTCCACGGAGATGGTCTTGACGTAGAGGGTATCCACGTCGACCTGCCCCTTGGACAGATCCGTCGCGTTGGCGACGGCGCTCTTGATGAGCTTCTCCACCGGCCGCGCAGCAGCGCGCGGGGTGAACTTCAGGATGTTCAGGGCGGCCTCAACAGGCTTGCCCCGGATGAGCGCCGCGACGAGGGACAGCTTGCGCGGGCTCATGCGCAGGTGACGCAGATGTGCAGTCGACTCCATGGTCATCTCCTCAGGCTCTCAGGCGTGCGAACGGGCTACTTGCCCGGGGCCTTGGCGACCTTCTTCTCCGCCGAGTGCCCACCGAAGGTGCGCGTAGGAGCGAACTCGCCGAGCTTGTGGCCCACCATGTTCTCCGTGACGAACACCGGAATGAACTTCTTGCCGTTGTGAACGGCGAAGGTGTGACCCACGAACTCAGGGAGAATCGTGGAGCGCCGGGACCAGGTCTTGACGACCGCCTTCTTGTTCGCGGCGATCATCCCCTCGATCTTCTTGAGGAGGTGATCGTCAACGAACGGACCCTTCTTGATCGAACGAGCCATGTTTCAAATCCTCTTACTGGCTGCGCGCGCCCTGGCGGCGGCCGCTCACGATGAACTTGTCGGTGCGCTTGTTGGTGCGCGTGGTGAGGCCCTTGGTCTTCTTGCCCCACGGAGACACCGGGTGCGGGTTACCCTGGCCGGACTTACCCTCACCACCACCGTGCGGGTGGTCAACGGGGTTCATGGCCAGACCGCGGACGGTGGGACGGATGCCCAGCCAGCGGCTCTTACCCGCCTTGCCGATGCGGATGATTTCGTGCTCGATGTTGCCCACCTGGCCCACGGTGGCGCGGCACTCGATGAGCACCTTGCGCACGGCGCCCGAGGGCATACGGACCTGGGCGTAGCGCTCCTCCTTCGCCATCAGCTGGCCGGAGGTGCCCGCGGAGCGGATGACCTGGGCGCCACGGCCCGGCTTCAGCTCCACGTTGTGGATGACCGTACCCACCGGGATGTTCTGCAGCGGCAGGCTGTTGCCCGGCCGGATGTCGGCGGTGGCGCCGGCGAACACGGTGTCGCCCACGGCCAGGCCCACGGGGGCCAGGATGTAGCGCTTCTCGCCGTCCGCGTAGTGCAGGAGGGCGATGTTGGCCGTGCGGTTCGGGTCGTACTCGACCGCGACCACCTTGGCCGGCACGCCGTCCTTGTCACGACGCTTGAAGTCGATGGTGCGGTAGCGACGCTTGTGACCGCCACCCTGGTGACGGCGGGTGATGTGGCCGTGGACGTTGCGGCCGCCGGAACGCTTGAGCGGCTCGGTGAGGGCCTTCTCCGGCGAGTCCTTGGTGATGTCCGCGAAGTCGGACACCGTCATCAGACGGCGGGCGGCGCTTGTCGGCTTGTACTTCTTGATGCCCATGGTGTGTTCCTCTCAGGCGGATCTGTACGCCAGTGGCGTCAGACCGCTCCCCCTTCGAAGAGTTCGATCTTGTCACCTTCCTTGAGGGTGACGACCGCCTTCTTGAAGTTGGGGCGCTGGCCGATGCTCTTGCCCACCCGCTTCGTCTTGCCACGCACGATGTTGGTGCGAACACCCTCCACCGTGACCTTGAACAGGGACTGGACCGCGCGGGACACGTCGTGCTTCGTGGCCTTGCGGTCCACGATGAACGAGTACTGGCGGAACTTCTCCCGGGCCTTGTCCAGCTTCTCCGTGATGAGCGGGCCCTTGATGACGTCGTTCAGGTTCATGACAGGGACCCCTCGAGCGCCTTCGCGGCGGCGGAAGTCAGGACGATGTGCGAGTGCTTGAGCACGGACTCGAGGTTCAGACCCTCGGGCGGCAGCACGTCGAACTTCGCCAGGTTGCGCACGCTGCGGTGCAGGTTGGTGTTGCCACGCTCGTCGATGACCAGCGCGTTCTGGAGCTTCATGCGGCGCGTGAGCACCTCGAAGGCCTGCTTGGACTTCGGGGCGTCCAGCTTGAAGCCGTCCAGGATGATGAGCTGCTTCTCCCGGGCGCGCAGGGACAGCACGGCGCGCAGGGCACCGCGGCGGACCTTGCGGGGCGGCCGGTAGAAGTAGTCGCGGGCCTTGGGGGCCATCGCCTTGCCGCCGCCCACCCAGTGGGAGGCGCGGATCGAGCCCTGACGGGCGCGGCCGGTGCCCTTCTGCTTCCAGGGCTTCTTGCCGCCGCCGCTGACGAGCGAGGTGTTCTTCACCCCGACCGTGCCGCGGCGCCGGTTGATCTGCTGCATCTTCGCCACCTCGTAGAACAGGTGGGTGTTCGGCTCGGCGCCGAAGATCTCGTCGGAGAGCTCGATCTCCGACACCTTCTTCAAATCCAGGTCGACTACGTCAAACTTCGCCATGGCACTTTCCTCGGGGGTCAGAGTGAAACCACTCCGACGCCATCCCGCTTCCTAGGACTTGATCTCGACGTCAACGCCGGCAGACAGATCCAGCTTCATCAGCGCGTCCAGCGTCTGCTGGGTCGGCTCGAGGATATCGAGCAGGCGCTTGTGCGTGCGGATCTCAAACTGCTCGCGGCTCTTCTTGTCCACGTGCGGCGAACGCAACACGGTGAACTTGTTGATGCGCGTCGGCAGGGGGATCGGACCGGCCACCTTGGCGCCCGTGCGCTTGGCCGTCTCGACGATCTCCCCAGCACTCTGGTCCAGGAGCTTCGAGTCGTACGCCTTCAGCCGGATGCGGATCTTCTGTGTCGCCATTCGCAAGAACCTCTTTGAACGACCTCTGGGAACCGTGAGGCGGTACGCCCGTCAACGCCTGGATTTCAGAGAACCGTTTCTTCGGAACGAAGGGGCGCGGTGTGTACCACCACACCCCATGGGTTGCAACTGGATTCCCACCGGCTCCCGGGAATGGCCCCCTTGGGCCCTCCCCAGGAGCTGATGGCCTGAGAACTACGCGATGATTTCAGCCACGACGCCCGCGCCCACCGTGCGGCCGCCTTCACGAACCGCGAACCGGAGCTCCTTCTCCATCGCGACCGGGGTGATGAGCTCCACCTCGATGGCGATGTTGTCGCCCGGCATGACCATTTCGACGTTGTCCGGCAGCTTCACCGTGCCCGTCACGTCCGTGGTGC
>NZ_RAWL01000161.1:0-17717 GCF_003668885.1 Corallococcus sp. AB049A
GTATAGACGTGTGTGGGACGGGGAGGGTCCGGTGGGCCTCCTCCTCCCACGCAGGGCAGGCGGGGAGGTTCAGGGCGATGGGGTGAAGAGGCTCCGGTACACGGGCCAGGTCGTCCGGTCGCCGGGGAGCTTCCCCTGCCAGTAGCGCAGCATCAGGAAGCCCTGGAGCAGCACGAGCAGCACCAGCACCCCGGCCATGAGCCGGCGGGACGCGGGCCGGCGCAGGGTGGCGAGGAGGCCGGCGAGCCCGGGCGCGAAGAACGCGCTCGCTTCCGTATAGGCGCGGTGGCCGAAGCTGCGGCCATAGGGCCAGTGCCACCACGCGGACACCAGGTACGTGTGCAGGATGAAGAAGAGGAGGAACGGCAGCAGGTAGGGCCGCAGCCGCTCGCGGTCTCGCACGAAGCCCCATGCGGCGAAGAGCCACACCGGCGCCCAGAAGAAGAGGCCCTTGCGGATGCTGAAGAGGACCGCGAGCACCATGGGCCGGTCGAACTGGAAGCCGAAGCCCTGGTACGAGTACACGAGCCAGTGCCCCGTGGCGTAGTGCCAGAAGCCGAAGAGCACCGACATCACCGCGGCGAACGCGAGCCCGGCGAGCGCGAGGCTCGGCAGGTGCGCGCGCAGGAACTGGAGCCGCGCGCGCTGGGTCGCGCCATCGTGGACGCCGTAGAGCGGGATGAAGAGCAGCGCGAGCGCGTTGGGGTTTCGCACCAGCACGATGAGCCCCGCCACGAGCCCCAGGAGCAGGGACCGGCGCGCCGTGGGCGCCGCGTACCAGCGGGGCACGAGCAGCATCAGCGCCGCGAAGAGCGCGAACGAATAGACGTGGCTGAAGCAGGCGTCGGCGGTGCCGTAATGGAACAGGTTGGTGGCGAAGGTGACGGCGGTCAGCGTCGCCAGCACCACGGCGGGCGGGTAGAGGTCCTGCAATGCTCGGGACAGGAGCGCCAGTCCGATGACGAGCGCGAGCAGTCCGTTGAGCGCCACCGCGACCTGATAGGGCGAGGAGAAGCCATCCCGGGGCGCGCCCACGAGGCCCGCGCTGGCGTGCGCGAGGAAGAACGCGGGCAGCGTCAGCAGCGCCTGTCCCGGCGGGAAGCGGTTGAGGTAGCGGTGCGTGCCCGCGTCCAGCGTGAGGCCCACGTTGGGGTCCCAGTACTCGCCCCAGCTGGCCACCTCCTTGTGGAAGGTGGGGTCGTGCTGGATGAAGAGGGCGGGCAGGTAGACGTAGTGGCCGTACCCGTCCGACTGGATGAACGGCAGGTCCTTGTCCGCGCGCTGGAAGTAGAAGAGCACCAGGCCCAGAAGTCCGAGGACGCCCACCACCGGCGCGAACAGCCTCACCGCGCGGTGCATCCACGCTCCCGTGGGAAGAGTGGCTGCGGTGGACGGCGAGGCGGGCGTCATGGGGGCGCCCGGCACTCTAGCGCGCCGGAGCCTGCATCACCGGCCGGCCGATGGAGATGCGCCCGTTCTCCGGTGGCTTCGGATGGAAGTTGTTCTTGGGGCCGAACTGGAACGCCGTGGGCGCGCCCTGGTCATCCACCTGGAAGTGGAGGGCCCCCGGGCCCAGGCCGCCACAGGTGGGCGTCTGGCCGGGCTGGTACTTGCGCGGGTCGTAGTCCTTCCCGCAGCCCGCGAAGCTCCGCAGGGCCTTCAGCGGCAGCACGGACGTGCCGTGCGCGGCGTGGTGCTTCAGGTTCGACGCGTCGAGCACCGGCACCGCCCAGACCGCGGGCGCGCCGTCACCGGCGGGGGACACCTGCGTCGCGGGCCCCATCACCAGCAGGATGTGGCCGGTGTCCTTGTTATGGCCCGTGCCGCCCTGGCACCAGTGCCCCAGGCACCACGCGATGATGTCCCCGGGTTGTACCTGCCGCAGGTCCGTCACCGCCGTGAACGGCGCGCCCGGAGCCGGTGACGTGCCCAGGGACTGGAACCAGGCCTGCCAGACGTAGGCGCGGGGCCAGGGCCGCTTCTTCTCCTTCGGGAACTCCTCCGTCTTGAACTTCATCACCGCCGCGTACTGCGACGGCAGCACCTTGCCCACGAGGTAGCTCACCCAGCCCGAGCAGTCCGTGTATGCCGTCCAGCCGTCCTCCTGTTGCTGGATGAGTGGCTGTCCGTCCGGCGTCTGCGTGTACGCGTAGCTCGTCTGGGTGAGGCCGTTGTTGATGGCCTGCGCGGTCTCCAACAAAGGCTTCACCCCCGGAGGCAGCTCCGGCGGTGGGGCGGCCCGCGCGAAGGCGCCCACGAGGAGACCGCAGACAACGGTGAGCGTCTTCAGCGGGTGCCTGGCCATGCGCATTGCGACCTCGAAGGGACGGGCGATTTCAGCGGGACGTCTGGCGACCGGTGCGACGTACCGGCACGCGTGCGGCCGTTTCTTCGTCGAGGGGGACTTCGCGCATGAAGGTTCCCTTTCCACCCACGGGATTCCGATTCGGCTTCCACCCCTTGGGGAGCTCGACGGAAATCCCCGTTGGGTGGACGTACAGGGAATCGTCGGCTTTGAACGGGTAGCCTTTGCTCAATGCCTGGGCAATTCTGCTCGACACCCTGCCCGAGCCCCGACTGCTCAATGCGGAGAGGATCTCCTCGTCGAGCCCGAGCCTGACCTCCTTCTCGAGGCCTACCGTCCTGAAGGGCCGACCTCCGTACTGCCGCCTTTGTGGACTGGACCCGGACTGAACCGCCTCGGCGAACGGGGCGTAGTAGCCGGTGAAGAAGTTGTCACCCTCCTGCGGCGACATGGGAGGGGGCACGCGTCCCTTGCCCGGCGGGTCGATGACCTGGACGCGATAGTTGCCATGGTAGGAATCGACCATGGACGCCAGGTGGGCGTCGGGCGCAATGCCGCCGCCACCAATCAGCGCCCCACCCGCGACTCCACCGCCGATATGTGGGTTCCCAGGCCAGTGCGTCATGTTGGCGAGGCTCTGGGCCTGAGCGAGCGCGGCGAGGAGCGGGGCGGCGCCCGCGGGGCCCGCGGCGTGCCCCTTGTTCTCCCAGACGACGAAGTTGCTGACGACAAGGGTGCCCGGATGCACGTCGAAGATGACGATGTCCGGCCGCTGCGGGCCAAGAACGAACTGCCCACCATTGGCTTCGGCCCGGCTGAGATGAAACGGGTACAGGAGCGAACCGCCGCCGGCACCTGCCAGGTACTCGATGAGGGCGCCGCCGATGGCCGTTCCCAGGTGGTAGCCCAGCTGCCCTTTCTCTGTCGCGTCGACACCCATCGCCACCGGGCTTGGGGGCAGATTGGGCACTCCGGCGCCCGCGGCCACACCCGGGGCCATCCCGACGGCCGGGACGGCCACGGGCACACCCGGCACTGCCCCGACTCCCACCGGAGCGCAGGCGACACAGAACGAGTAGATCCGCCAGGAGATCTCATCGACGACCCAACCGGGCGGATAGACGCCAAGACGAAGCTGGGCGTTCATGAGCTGCGCCCATCCCAACGTCACCGGGTTTGGCATGGGGGGCGTAACGAGAGGAGCCCCCACCCCGCCGACTGCGCAACCCGCTCCGGCACCATACGGGAATCCGTATCGAATGTTAGGCATTCTGGGTCACCCCCCCCCGGGTCCATCCGTGCGATTGGCTGACTGTCTCAAACTGTCGCCTCACGCTCAACAGGTGGCGCTTGTCATTCGCCGCCACCTGCGCCACGGACGCGTCACGGACGTGTCTTGAAGGTCTGGCTCCAGCTGGGCGCCACCTTCTCGATGAGCGTCACCAGCTCCGGCGGGATGTCTCCAGTGCCGGTGAGGGGACGGACCTCCATCACGTCGTCGTTGCCCATGCCGCCCGGGTAGCGGCGGGCCCACTCGATGGCCTCCTCCTTCGACTTCACCTCCAGCACGTAGAAGCCGCCGATGAGTTCCTTGGTCTCCGCGTAGGGGCCATCCTTCACGGTGGACTTGCCGTCCTTGAAGACGACGTGCGCGCCCGGAGAGGGGCTGAGGCCCTCGGAGGCGATGAGCACGCCGGCCTTGTGCATCTCCTCGTTGAACTTCATCTGCGCGATGAAGACGGCCTCGTCGAAGGGCGCGTCCGAGTGCGTGGGTTCAATCGTGGAGGGGCGGGGGATGAGCATGAAGCGCATGGGGGCTCCTGGAATGGGGAAGGAAATGCGTGGCTCCATCCTCGCGACGAATGGCCATGCCGCGGATCGACACGGGAATTAAAGAGCGCACGCCTCCATCCTAGGTTCCTGCCCTGGCCATCTCCACGGCGTCCGCGCCCGCGGGCAGGCGGAGCGGGGAAGACGGGTCGTTCACCGCGCGCCAGATGGCCTCCACCACGTCCTGCGACCGGGTGACCGGTCCGGACGCATGCGCCGCCCTCTGCTCGAAGATGCTCCGCACGAAGCCGGCGTACGCCTCGGGGGCGTTGACGCCCTGATCCTGTCCCCGGGCCTGGGCGTTCTTCGAGAAGGACGTCTCGGGCGAGCGCCCCGGAATCACCAGGCTCACCCGCACGCCGAAGGGCCGGAGCTCCAGCGCGAGCGATTCGGTGAACATGTTGAGCGCCGCCTTGCTCGCGCTGTAGACGGAGAGCAGCGGGAGCGGCTTCAACGTCGTGCCCGACGAGACGTTCACGATGACCCCCGCCTTCTGCTGCCTGAACCCGGGCAGGAACGCCTGGGTCACGGCCATGGCGCCGAACAGGTTCGTTTCGAAGGTGCCGCGGATCGTCTCCATGGCGGTGCCTTCGAAGATGCCCATCAGGCCGACGCCCGCGTTGTTGACCAGCGCGTCGATGGGGCCCGCGTCCTCCACCAGCTTGCGGATGCTCGCCGGGTCGGTGACGTCGAGCGGGAGCACGCGCAGGTGCTCCGAGCGGGGCAGCACGTCCTCGCGCGGCTTGCGCATCGTGGCGATGACCTTCCAGCCGTGTTCGAGGAAGTGACGGGCGGTGTCGAGTCCGAAGCCGGATGAGCAGCCGGTGATCAAGATGGTCTTCATGGCGGTTCCTGTCAGTGCGGGGTTCGGTGATGGATATACGGAGCCCGGTCCGGACCTGCTACAACAGGGAGTCCATATTTCATTCGCAGGAGTCCGGTCGTGGTCGATCCCCTCGCCGAAGTGGTCTCGCTGCTCCAGCCAGGCGCTCCGTTCTCGAAGTTCGTCAGCGGCGCGGACAAGTGGCGGGTGCGGCGCGCGGAGAATGGGCGGCCCTTCTACTGCGCGGTCCTCCTGGGGCGGAGCCGCCTGGCCATTGATGGGCGTGAGCCGGTCATCCTCGAGAAGGGGGACTTCGTCCTGGTCCCCGCGGCGTTCGACTTCACGATGACGAGCATCGAGCCGCCAAAGGGGAAACACGAGACCCCGCGCATCGTGTTGCCCGATGGAGAGATCCGCAACGGCGTGCACGACGGCCCCCCAGACGTCCGGATGATGGTGGGGTACTGCACCTTCGCCTCCCCGGACGCGAGCCTGCTCGTCTCGCTGCTCCCCCAGTTCGTGCACGTTCACGGCGAGCAGCGGCTCACCACCCTCGTGGAGCTTTTGAAGGACGAGTCGCGTGAACGCAGGCCCGCGCGTGAGGTCATCCTCTCCCGCCTCATGGAGGTGCTGCTCATCGAAGCGCTCCGCTCCACCGCGGGCCTCGAGGCGTCGCCGGGACTGCTGCGCGGGCTCGCCGACGAGCGCCTGGCGGTGGCCATCCGGCGGATGCACGAGCGCCCGACCGAGCCATGGACCGTGGCGCAGCTGGCGAAGGAGGCCGCGCTGTCCCGTTCCACGTTCTTCGAGCGCTTCAGTCGCGCGGTGGGCGTCGCCCCGATGGAGTACCTGCTCGGCTGGCGCATGGCCAAGGCGAAGGACCTGCTGCGGCGCAAGAAGGAGGTCACCGTCTCCGAGGTCGCGGAGCAGGTGGGCTACAGCTCCGCGAGCACCTTCAGCGTCGCCTTCACCCGCCACGTCGGGCTGCCGCCCACGCACTACGCGCGGGAACAGCAGTAGGGCACCCGGGCAGCCGGGCCCCGGGCGCTCCACCTGGAGGGGCAGCTGACACGTCCCCATGCGTCGGACCCCGGTGGTAGAGCTGTCCCGCCATGGACGACCCCACCGAAAGGGACCCGGAGCGCCGCCGGGAGCCTCGCAAACCGAAGCCGCCCCGGAAGGTGTCGCCGCGCTATCTGGAGAACGCGGCGCTGCACTACCTCAAGCGGTACGCGGCCACGGTGAGCCAGCTCAAGCGCGTGCTGATGCGCCGGGTGGACCGCTCCGTGAAGTTCCACGGCGGCGACCGCGCGGAGGCCGTGGGCTGGGTGGACGCGCTGGCGGAGAAGCTCATCCGCAACGGCCTCATCAACGACCGGACGTACGCGGAGACGCGCGTGCACTCGCTGCGCGCATCCGGCCGCAGCGCGCGCGTCATCACCCAGAAGCTGCGCATGAAGGGCGTGGCGCCGGAGCTGGTGCAGGAGAAGCTGGCGGAGGCCACCCAGGACGTGCCCGAGGACGCCGCCGCCCGCATCTGGGCGCGCAAGAAGCGCCTGGGCCCCTTCCGGCGCGACCCGAGCACGCGCGAGGAGAACCGCCAGAGGGACCTGGCGGCGCTCGCCCGCGCGGGCTTCCCCTTCGTCATCGCGAAGCGCGTCATCGACGGGACGGCGGACGACCTGCCGGCCCGCGACTGAGGGCGCAGGGGTTCAGTACATCTTCAGGTCGTACTTCGCGGTGGGCGTGTAGTCGTCTCCCGAGGGCCGGTTGCGCTTGTCCGTGAGCTTCACCGCGTAGACGCCCCCCGCCACGACGTTGGCCGTCACGCGGTACAGCTGGCATGACGGGAGGAACTGCGAGCAGACGGTGGACTGCGTGCTGCCCAGGAGCGCCCCCAACGTGCGGGTGCCGTAGTTGTACGCGTAGATTTCGACACGCATCGTGGGGCCGTTGCGCAGGTTGTAGGTCTCCACCGTCATCACCTGGTTCACCGGCGTGGCCACCAGCACCCAGTCCACGTCGTTCTGGCGGTGGAAGGAGTGGTTGAGCTGCGGCGTGCCCAGGTACGACGAGGCGGAGGTGTGCGTGTTGTCGCTCTCGTAGGCGTCTGGAGGCGCCAGCAGGCAGTTGGCGGGCGGGCTGAAGCCGTCATTGACGCAGACGTTCCCCACGCAGTTGCAGCCGGACGCGCAGTCCGACCCCGTCGAACAGGCGCGCTCGGGCGGCAGGTCGCAGTGCCCTTCGGGCGGCGGCGGGCCGAACCCGTCCGGGACGCAATAGCCGCCCTCGCACGCACAGGCTTGACGGCATCCGAGGCTGTTCACACAGGCCCGGGCCGCCAACGCCGACCCCTGCGACACCAGCGCCTCGGCCTCGGGCGCCTGCTGCTCCTCCACGCTCCCGCAGCCCACGACGAACAGCGCCAGCGCCGCCGCACTCCAACGAAGCATCTTCACAGGGTCACCCCGGGTGGGATTCCCGGAAAGGGGCGCGGGAGTGCGCCGCCTGGAGGGAAATCCTTGTTTCACCCAGGGTGAAGTGTGCCTTCCGGGGATGGGTCTGGCAATCCCTATCAGTTCCACCAATGGGTGAGACTCGGGACCTCGGAAAGTGCGCGCCAGTCCCACGCCACTGGCGAGAAGGTGGACGTGGAGCTGGACATCCAGGCCACGCCCTCGAAGGCCTGAAAACACCACGGCCCGGCGCCTTCAATAGGCGCCGGGCCGCGTTCAAGCCCCGATGTCTGGCTTTGGCTACTCCTGGAGGTGCGTGACGCTCAGCGCCGCGTCGCTGGAAATCTCCGCCTCCGTGTAGCGCCGGTCCACCCACTGCTTCTGGGAGAACAGGGCCGTCTGGTCCGCGAACCAGGGCGAGGCCGGGTTCGTGGACTGGGAGTAGGTGAGCACGGACTTCGCCACGGGCCCTGAGTCCGTGAAGGACACGGCCATGACGAAGCTGGAGCCCAGGATGGGCTCATAGGTGCCGTCCGGCAGCAGCTGGTTGGCGATCTGGTTGAAGCAGCCCTCGTCGTGGGCGCAGCCGTGCACCGGGTAGAAGACGCCGTTCTTGCGCTTGCCCTGCACGGAGCCTGTCGTCGCGTCCAGGGCGATGCCGCGCTCGCGCAGCGTGCGGATGGCGGTGCCCAGCGCCTGGGCCACCGCCGGGTTCAGCGTGTTGAGCGTGCGCGGCGTGTTGAGCGGGTCGTTCGCGTTGAAGGGCACCAGGTACGGGCCGCCCGTGACGCCCACCGCGTTGAGGATGAACACGCGCCAGAGCAGCTCGCCCCGGCTGTCCACGTTGCCCTTCAGGTCCCACGCGGCCAGCACGGGGCAGGCGGGGCGCAGGTCCTCGAAGGTGAGGTCCGGCATCAGCACGAAGGGCGTGCGGCGGCAGAGCGCCACGGCGGCGTCGCGCAGCAGCTCACCGGAGTAGTTGCGGTTGTTGAACATCACCGTCTGGAGCTGCGGGAGCGTGAAGCCCTGGCCCTCCAGGCCGTCCGTGCCGGCGATGCGGCCCTGCACCATCTTCAGGCCCAGGCGGGTGCGCAGGCTGCGCACGTTCTTCTCCCCGCCCAGGATGCGCGGGAAGCCGGTGAGCGGCTGGGCGGGGTTGGGCAGCCAGTAGCTGTCGTTGGAGTTGGTGACGTAGTCCGCGCGCTGCAGGCGCGGCAGGCTGCCCGGGCCGAAGATGCCCGGCTCCACCGCGTCCGCGTCGCTGCCCAGCGCGCAGTCGGAGCGCGAGCCGTCCAGCACCGGCAGCCCCGCGCTCGCGAGCACCAGCAGCGGGATGGGGGACAGCACGCAGCGCGCGAGCTTCGCGTCGGTGACGTGCGGCACCACGCTCATGTCCGCGTAGTACGCGCGGCCCTGCGCGTCCGTGGCGATGGTGTTCACCCAGGGGATGCCCTGCCAGGTGTCCTGCGCCGTGCGCAGCTCGTCCACGTTCGCCGCGCGGTCCATGGCGAAGAACGCGTCGAGCAGGCGCAGGTTGGAGGCGTTGGCGTCATGGAACGCGTAGCCGGTGAGGCCGTTCCACGTCATCAGGCCGGCCGGGTACTCCAGCATCGGGCCCAGGTGCGAACGGTAGAACGTGTGCTGGCGTGACGTGAGCGACCCGTCCGCCTCCTTCGCCTGCACCGTGACGGTGCGGGTCGTCATGTCGCGAACCTGGCCGTCGTACAGGTACTTCGTCGGGAAGCCCGGGACGAGCTTCAGCTCGAACGGGGTGAAGCGGTACGCGGTGGAGACGGTGTGGCTCCAGGCCAGCGTCTCGTTGTGGCCGATGAGGATGGCCGGCACGCCCAGCAGGCTCACGCCGGAGACGTTGAGCTTGCCCGGCACCGTGAGGTGCGCCTCGTAGAAGCGCTCCGAGCCCTCCCAGGGGAAGTGCGGGTTGGCCAGCAGCATGCCCTTGCCGTTGCGCGTGGCCTGGGCGCCCAGGCCGAAGGCGTTGCTGCCCAGGCCGAGCGTCTCCGAGCTGGGGAACACCTTGCGGTCCAGCGTGGCGGGCGCGGGCAGCGGCAGGGGCAGCGTGCCGTCCGGCAAGAGGGACGGGGGCTTCGCGTCCACCAGCGCGTCCAGGAAGTACAGCGAGCTGGCGAAGAGGCTCAGCTGGTAGTAGCGCAGGTACAGGTCGCGCTCGGTGATGGGGCGCACCCAGGCGGCGCCGCGGCAGCGCGGATCCGAGATGCCGTCCACGCCGACTTCGTTCAGGTAGCGGTTGATGCCGGCCGTGTAGCCGCGCACCAGCTCGCGCGCGTCCTGGGACGGGCCCAGGGGCGCGGGCTTCGCCAGCAGCGTGTCCACCGTGCCGTCGTCGATGATGGCCTGGTAGAAGAAGTCGCTCTTGAGGTTGTTGTACTGGCTGCCCAGGGCCGCCAGGTACGTGGCGGCCGGCCCGAAGTAGCGCGAGCGCTGGGCGTTCACCGTCACCAGCGAGTCCATCAGCGCGCAGAAGTTGTCCTGCGCGAACGCGTAGCCGTAGCCGTAGCCCACGCCGGCGAAGTCGTCCGCCAGCACGTGCGGGATGCCATGCGCCGTCCTGCGCACGGTGGCGGAGAGACTGCCCGCCCCCTGCTTCACCGTCGCGGTCGTGCCTTCCGGCGCCGCGGCGCGCGGCTCACAGGCGGTGGCCAGCAGCAGCAGCGCCGTCAGCGGCAGCAGCCCGGCGCCACCGGTCCTTCCGTTGCGTCCATCCATTCGAGGGATTCCTTTTCGCGGTGGGGAAAGAAATTCCCTCCTAATTGTAGAAACGCATCATTCCTGGATCGTCCCGGGATACGGGGCGAGCGGAATCCGGTGTTTACGTGTATGGCTGGGGCCCGCGGGTGTTTCACGAAAGGAAACCAGCACATGAAACGGATGTTCGCGGGCGCGCTCGTCGTCGCGGCGTTGGGGACCCTGGGGTGCGGTGGAGCGAAGGCCACCGGGCCGGGCGCGGAGGCCGCTGGCACGGGTACGGCGCGGCAGTCCCTGGAGGATTCGCGCGCGAGCCTGAGGGCGGCGGAGCAGGCCATGTCGGACGCGGCGGAGAAGTCCGGTTCGGCGCAGGCGTTCGCGGACTTCGTCGCGGACGACGCGGTGCTGCTCGTGGACGGCGAGTACGCGCAGAAGGGCAAGGAGGCCATCCGCGCGTGGCTGTCCGCGCATCCGCTGGAGGCGGAGGGCAAGGTGCGCTGGACGCCGGTGCGCTGGGACGTGAGCGCGGACGGGACGCTGGGGTACTCGCTGGGTAACGCGTCGGTGGAGTCAGGCGGCACGTCGGTGCGGCCTTCCGGGCGCTACATCACCGCGTGGAAGCGCCAGCCGGACGGGCAGTGGCGCGTGGTGGTGGCGGTGCGCAACGCGGCCAAGACGCCGATGACGCCGCCCGCGGGCTTCACGCCGTCGTCCACGCTGCCGCTCCCGGAGCCTCGCGCGCTGGTGCCCGCGCAGGTGCTGGAGGAGGCGAAGGCCGCGGACCGCGCGTTCTCCGCGCAGTCCACCGCCGAGGGCATGGGCAAGGCCTTCACCGCCTGGGCCGCGGAGGACGCGGTGCTGCCGCAGGGGTCCGCCGGCATCTTCGGCCATGACGCCGTCGCGAAGGCCTACGCGCCGTTCACGCTGGACAAGATCGACCTGCGCTGGGAGCCGGTGCTGGGAGACGCCGCCGGTTCGGGCGACCTCGCGTACACGGTGGGCCGCGCCATCGCCACCGGCAAGAACGAGCAGGGCCAGCCGGAGGTGGACCACGTGAAGTACCTCACCGTCTGGCGCCGGCAGGCCGACGGACAGTGGCGCTACGTCGCGGACGGCGGCAACTCCAGCCCTGGTCCGCAGGGCCCGTGAGGCTCGCTGTCAGCCCTTGAAGACGTGTTCGCGGTGCCACCTCAGATAGCTGGGGTGGGGCCGCCACTCGGGACGCTCCGGCAGTCGCAGCTGGCGGTGGGGCTGGACGAGCCGGCCCAGATCCTCGGGCACACCGCGGGTCGCCAGCAGGGCGCAGTGGTCATCGTTGATGGAAATGAGGCCCCGGTCGAACATCCAATGCACGGTGCCTGTCAGGGCCAGCCCGTTGCGGACGGAGTCAGGACCGTGGGACGCCACGGGTTGGATGTGCGCCGCCTGAACTTCCGGCCGCCCGCCGCCATTGGTGAGTCTCAAGCCGTTCGAGCTATTCGGCCCATTGGCTCTGCGGAACTCGTAATAGACGATCAGCTCCCCGACGGCTGCCTCCACCTGCCGTAGATAGGTGCGCGGAAGTGCTAACGCACCTTGGGCTGGTCATCGTCGCCGGACCGCACTTGGTTAGAGGCTGCTACTCCTTGGGAAACAGCTTCCACTTGGGCGGATACCAGTAGGAGATGGGGACCGGTCGGGCCTCGTAACGCTGCTTGATGCGGGTCCGCCCACCTTCGGAGGTGGCTTCTGGATGCATGACCCGAGAATATTTATCGACCTCGCAGAACAGGTTCTGGCAGTCGATGGGTTGGAGTTCCCTGCCCCAGAGGGTTTGAAACCGTAGCCCCAGCCGGTCGAACTCCTGGCTGGCCAGCTTCGTCACCGCGTAGATGATCTCATCCTCGCCCAGTCCTGCGGTATCGCTGAAGCACTTGGCAATTCCACTTCGCGCGCCTGGTCCCGCGACGACGAACTCGGCCTCATCAAACTGAAGCAACTCGCTGTAGTTCAGGTCGATGGCGAACTGGAACGCCAGGAAGTCCCCTAGTGAAGGATAGGATCGCAACAGTTGGAAGACATCGCGCAGCGTGTGGGCGGATGCGACTTTACGGGGGGCATGGTCCGCCATCATCCGGCGCAGCAGTTCCAAGTGGTTGGTGTGCTTTCGAGCTGCACCAAAGAGTGGAGACGGCATGATGTACGCTGCGGAGTACAGGCGGTTACCCTCGTGGAACGCAGTTCCGAGCACCGCGTTCGCCTTCTCAAAGTCGAAGGACCTCCACGTAATGGGACCCAGCCGTGCTTCAAGTAGCTCCCACGTTTCGATGCGGTTGAAGAGCTTGAAAAGGAGGGTCCTGAAGAAGATCTCTTCTTCTTGCTGTGGGCCGTCATAGATGACGCGCCGTATGAGGTACTGGCTCACTCGGTCCGAGGCTCGATAGACGTTAGTGAACCGGAATGAGCGCAGGACGGGGTCCTCAGTCCATGGAGGGGGGCTACCTGAAAGCCGTCGGAAGAACACCTCCTGCCGCATCGCCGCGAAGCGCCAGTACGTGTCGTACACGGGGGTCGTGCGGAGGACCTTTCCGCCTGGAAGACGGATGTCGCGGTTCTCGTGGGGCCTTGGAGCGGGGGAGAAAAGTGTGCCCTGTAGGGAGGAGCCTCGCATGAGGCGGCCTACCTTACCTGCTCCACGATGAGCTGGCGCGCATTCAGATGGAGCGTCACAAGGCCTCCCTTCTGCTCCTTGAGCTGTCGGAAGGCCCGGAACCCTTCAAGGATGGCCTCCTCCCACTGCCAGAGGGGGACGTCAGCGACCTCGAATCCCTTCGTGAATTCTTGGATGCTCTTCAGTAGGTCGAAGTCCACTTGCTGGACCTTCTCGAAGTAGCCCACCTGTTTCGCGCGGCTGAAGACGATGGCGGAGATTGCTTCCTCGATTATGACCGCTCTCGCTCCATCTTGATTCTCGTCGGCAAGGTGATTGCTTTTTCGCTTCGAGCGGAGAAGAGCGCGCAGTACTGGCGACCAGCCGAGGTAGACCGCATAGGCGAAGTGAAAGATGTCGTGGTAGCGGTACCCATCTGAGTCCGTAATGTTGTCGCTGATTCGGTCTCCGATGTTGATGTCATTGTATCGGAGTAGAACTTGAGGCTTCTGCTCTGTACCTCGCTCGATGAAGCGGACGGTGAACAGGCGGGGGAGCCGTTCTTCCTCGGGACAAGGCTCATCGAAGAATGCATGCGCTGTTCTTCCGTCGGGCGGCCATCGGCTCACGGTCTTGGCGCGATTTCGCTTGGACGCCTCTTCCAGGTCGACATGTGCGAGGGCGGCGACCGTGCGCAAGTAGAGCCAGGTATCCGTGAGTGCGCTGCGCAGTCCCTCTTCGCTAAATCGCTGAACAGCTTCGAGTGCTCGGCCAGCGGCGGCGCCCAGGGCCAGGAGTGAGGACGGCTGAGTCTCCTCACTGTCCGGTACGTTAATCGGTAGCCTCAAGGGCAGGTTGGGCACTCCGACTGTGGCGAGCCGTACGAAATACCATAACACATCGCCAATTTCGTCTACGAGCCGCTCCCTATAGAATGGATACGCAGGGCCTTCTCTTTTCTGCTTCTTAAACTCGGCGAGGACGCCTCCCACCTCACCCAAGAGGCCAACTGCCAGGAATTCCTTGTGGTCAGTTTTGTTCGCGAGGGTGTCGGTCTTCCCGGCTTCTGCCGCGAATTGGACAAGCCAGTTCATGTCCGCCTCCGAGCCTGCTTCCGAGGGCTGGCCCCTACTGGCTTGATCAACTGACCGCGAAACTCCTTCGGCTCTCCTTTGAAACCCTCCTGGCCCAGAGAGAAAACCCACTGGGTGAATTCCTCTTCGAACCCGGGACGAAAGTTGACTAGGTGGCCATGCCCCCCGGGGTGAACAACGGTTTCCCTCCAGCCTTTTCGGAACTGCTTAGGAATCTCGACAGCATCCTTGCCGAAATAGACGAACCAGTTGCTCAGCAGTACTTGGTTGGCGCCAGTATCTGCTTTCAGGTTTGCGCGGTTGGTTTGGCCTCGGCTGTGGCTGTGGTGTGACCGTTCTTGGCGCCAGCGCCCGTTGGAGGGGTCGTGATGGTAAATGTTGTCGCCAAATGCTTGTTTGAGGCTCCCGTGCAGATTGGGCCGCTTCAACAGAAAGCGATGGTCATTCCAGTACTCATCGAACGTGAGCGTCTCGCCCACTCGCATGGCGAAGACGAGCCGATCTCCCAGTCCATAGCGCTTTGAGCCAGTCCCAGCCACCCAGTCTCCGACTCTAGCGCCCCTTCGAATCACTGGTTTACAGGTGGCGAGAGAGCAAACGTTGAAAAAGGGGTTCGGAGCGAACCCGTAGTCCCGCGCGACTACATAGCTATAGAGCTTCATTGGGGCTCGGGCTCCCCGCAGGTGAAGCGGTCGATCTCTCGCTCCGGGAGCTCCATCTCGCTATCGGGTTTGAGGAGGGTGTTGAGTCGGCCGTCGATAGCCGCCATCAACAGCGCACTTCGCAGGCTCACCAACGCATCTCCGTACATGTGGAAGCTGGCGGGGAGGTCAGACTCCTTGCCATCCTGGTCGTACACGCCCACGATGCGCTTGCCCTGCTGCTGCGCGTAGTTGATCGCCCAGTCGGCCAACGGGTGGGCGTGGATGCCGGGGGCGATGATCACGAGCATCGTGCCTGCCCAGTCAATATTCGGCTGCAGGACGTCGTGCTTGATGGACTCCTCGTCGTCGCTCTTGGCCTCTGCTCGCGTGGCGCTGTCGATGGAGGAGTCGCGGATGTGGTAGCCGGCCTTTTGGAGGAGCTCCCTCAGTTCTGAGAGTGCTGCGGCCTCCTGATGGACATGGCTGATGAAGAGCTTCTTGGACTCACCGCTCACGGCAAACCATCCTGTGGCTAGAGATGGCCAAGAGACTACCCAGGGGCTCTGACACGCCATCCCTCGGAATAGGGATGGACGGAGTGCGCCTCTTCTGACAGCTGCCGATGTGGGGACTCACAATGAGCCGAGACGGGCAGTACGAGGCAGTCCTGACTGTCCTGTGTGTTTTACCGTCTAGACAGAAACACTACCGATTGACCTCTTGCTCATGGGAACAGTTCTTGTCGGTGGATCTCTTACACTTCACGGGCTTCACTTTTCGATCGACGGTCGGCCACGTTTTGGTGGGTTGGACAGCTGCTATCAGTCCCTCGCCAAGAACTGAAATAGCTGCTTAGCCTTGTATTCCAGAGTAGTGCATCGCAAGAAGGGAGCTCCCCCGTAGTGTGGAGCTCCCCCTTCATGCGTACCCCTCGTTCCGTGCGTCGGCTGTCGTTCGTCCCGCTGTTCGCGCTCGCGGCCTGTGGCCCGTCCGAGCCGTCCGAGCCCGGCACTCCCGAGACTCCGGCCCTGACGGCGCAGGAGGCCGCGCTCACCGAGCTGATCATCAACGGCACGTTCAGCTCCGGCACGGTGGCGCCGTGGTGGAACAACGCCAGCACGCAGTCGTCCGTGGAGAGCGGCCGGTGGCGCGTGGACGTGGCGGCGAACACGGCCAACCCGTGGGACGCCATCGTGGGGCAGAGCGGGCTGACGCTCACCGCCGGGCAGACGTACACGCTGGCGTTCACCGCCACCGCATCGGCCTCCATCACCGCGCGCGCCACCGTGCAGCAGGAGGTGGCGCCGTACACGTCCACGCTCACGCAGTCGTTCACGCTGGACGGCACGTCCCGCCGGTTCTCCTTCCCCTTCACGTCGTCGTTCTCGTCGGGACAGGGGCAGGTGACGTTCCAGCTGGGCGGCCGCGCCAACGCCGTCACCGTGCGGCTGGATGACATCTCGCTCACCACGGAGAGCGGCACCGGCTCCGGCCCGGTGGCGATGACGAGCGGCTTCTACGTGGACCCCAACTCCAACCCGGCTGTGTGGGCGCGCAACAACAGCGGGGATGGCCGCGCGTCGCGCATCAACGCGTCCATCGCGTCGAAGCCGATGGCGCGCTGGTTCGGCAACTGGAACACCAACCTCTCCCAGGACGTGTCCAACTTCGTGGCCGCTGCGGACGCGGCGGACAAGCTGCCCGTGCTGGTGGCCTACAACATCCCGGGCCGCGACTGCGGCAGCCACTCCGGCGGCGGTGCGGGCAGCGCGGACGCGTACCGCGCGTGGATCGCCACCTTCGCCGCGGCCATTGGCAACCGGCCGGCGGTGGTCATCGTGGAGCCGGACGGTGTCGCGCAGCTGGACTGCCTCCCCAACGACACGGAGCGCGCCACGCGGCTGAGCCTCATCCGCTACGCCTCCGAGCAGCTGCGCGACCGCGCGCCCAACACCTGGACGTACCTGGACGGCGGCAACGCGAGCTGGATTCCCGCCGACACCATGGCGCAGCGCCTGGAGTCCGCGGGCGTGCGCAACGTGCGCGGCTTCTCCCTCAACGTCTCCAACTTCCATCCCACCGCGCAGTCCACCACGTACGGCAACGCGGTGAACGCCGCGCTGGACAGCCGCTATGGCTACACGCGGCAGTACGTCATCGACACCAGCCGCAACGGCAACGGCTCCAACGGCGAGTGGTGCAACCCCGCTGGCCGCAAGCTGGGCGCCCCGTCCCAGACGGGCGGCGGCGCGGAGATGCTCCTGTGGGTGAAGACGCCGGGGGACTCGGATGGCCAGTGCGGCATCGCCCCGGGCACGCCCGCCGGACAGTTCAGCCCGGACCTGGCGACGCGCCTCATCGACGGCATCTGAAGCTCCTCCGGATGCGACAACGCCTTCCCTGGCTCGAGGCTGGGGAAGGCGTCGGGGTGATGCAGGGTGCCTTAGCTCGACTCGCTGACGCTGAGGCGCCGGCTGGCGCCGCCGTTGCCCTTGCCCAGGGCCTGGGTGCGCTCCAGGTTGGCCTGGGCCAGGGCCTCGCGCTTCTCCGGCGTCTTCGCGGTGCCGTCCTTCTGCACCGTCATCACGCCGCCGCTGCCGTGCTTCGCCTGGGCCTGTTCAATGCTCTTCTTCAGGTCGCTGGCCTTCACCCAGTAGGCGCCGTTGACGGGGTCGCGCACGCGGTAGAGGTCGTCGTCCGTGCCCCGGCTCTTGCCCGGGTTCACGCCGTCGATGGTGAGCCAGTGCAGCTCGCCGCTCTCCGGACCCTTGTCGCCCTCCGCCAGGGTCGTGTTGAGCAGCGCTCCGGAGTCCACCATCGCCAGGGCCATCTGGCCGTGCTTCAGCGCGCTGCTGAGCGCGTCCGTGTTGCACTCGTCGAAGCCGTTGGTGACCTTGATGCCCATGCTCCCGAGCATCGCGCCCATCTCGTCCGGGGTCGCGCCGTCATCCAGGTTCACGTTCACGCGGTCCCGCACGGACGTGCTCAGCGTGTCCGCCTTGTTGCGGACCTTCTCGCGGGCCTCCTGCTGCGTCAGCGGGGCGGCCTCCTCTGCACCGGCCTGCTCCAGGTAGGTGAGGGTTGCCTCCGCGCAGCCCTTCTTGCTCGTCTGCGCGACGGTCGTCTGGGGCGCGTTCCAGCCCTGCTCCTTCTGGGCCTGCGTCGCCTCGTTGGTGGGGATGGCGCTGGCGGCCGGGTCCGTACCCGGGGGC
>NZ_RAWL01000162.1:0-17658 GCF_003668885.1 Corallococcus sp. AB049A
GGTGGGGGCCGCGGTGGGGCAGCGGGCCTCCGTGCTGGGCCAGCAGGCGCGCACCGCGACGGATGCGCTCTGGGCGCGCGTGTACGCGAAGCTGCCTCCCTCCATCACGACGAAGGTGTCGTCCACCCGGGCGGGCTGGGGCGTGTGCGGCCTGCTGCTGGCGGTGGTGCTCCTGGGCGGAGGGCTGCTCGTCTTCGGCGGGGGCCCCGCGATGCGCGCCATCCGCGACGTGGAGGGCGCCACCGGCGCGGAGAAGGTCCAGAAGGTGAACGAGGCGAAGCGGCTCATCCGGCTGGAGGAGGCGGATCAGCGCGCCTACCTCAGCGGGCGCCTGGAGGAGGCGCAGGGCAACATGAGCGCCGCGGTGGTCCACTACGCGGCGGCGGTGCGCAAGGACGGCAACGGCCGCGCGCAGTCCCGGCTCATCTCGCTCTTGAAGCACGAGCAGTGCGGCGTGCGCGCCAGCGCGGCGACGGCCGTGGGCGGCCTGCGCCTGGAGGACGCGCGCGGCGCGCTGGAATCCCTGGCGGAGGACGGCGGCCCGAATGAAGGGTCGGCCGGAGGGTTCCTCAACCTGGGCACCTGTGACTCGAAGCAGGCGGCGGCGGACGCGCTCAAGCGGCTCCCCTAGAACTGATCATTCCTGCGCCCGCGCGAGGCCGTGGGACGAGGCGGACGAACGTGACGAAGGTGAAGACGGGACTGGATGTGTGGGCCGCGCAGGGCTTCTACGCGCTCAAGGGCAAGCGCGTGGGCGCCATCGTGAATCCCACGAGCGTCGACTCGCGCTTCCGCCACCTGGCGGACCTCTTGGCCAGCACGGACGGCGTGACGCTGGCGGCGCTCTTCGGACCGGAGCACGGCATCCGCGGCGAGGCCCAGTACATGGTGGCCGTGGACGAGGCGCGCGACCGCAAGACGGGCGTCCCGGTGCACAGCCTCTACGGCTCCACCTTCGAGTCGCTGTCCCCGCGCCAGGAGTGGCTGAAGGGGCTGGACGCGCTGGTGTTCGACATCCAGGACGTGGGCAGCCGCTACTACACCTACGTCTACACCATGGCCCTGGCGATGAAGGCCGCCGCCCAGGCCCGCGTGCCCTTCTGCGTGCTGGACCGGCCCAACCCGCTGGATGGCGTGACGCTGGAGGGCAACCTGGTGGGGGAGAAGTTCCGCTCCTTCGTCGGGCTGTACGCGCTGCCCAACCGCCACGGCATGACGGCGGGGGAGCTGGCGCGGCTGTTCAACGCGCAGGAGGGCTTTGGCTGCGACCTCACGGTGGTGCCGTGCGAGGGCTGGACGCGCGACATGTACTGGAGCGACACGGGCCTGCCGTTCCTGCCGCCGTCGCCCAACATGCCCACCGCGGACACGGCGCTGGTGTACCCGGGCATGTGCCAGCTGGAGGGCACCAACGTGTCGGAGGGCCGCGGCACCTGCCGGCCCTTCGAGCAGTTCGGCGCGCCGTGGGTGGACACCGACAAGCTGATGGCGCGGTTGGACCGGGAGCGGCTGCCGGGCGTGGCCTTCCGTCCGGTGGGCTTCACCCCCACGTTCGACAAGTTCAAGGGCCAGTCGTGCAACGGGGCCTTCATCCACGTCACGGACCGCAGGGTGTTCCAGCCGCTGCGCACGGGCATCGCCATCACCCAGGCGCTGCATGACATTGGCCCGGGGCAGTTCGCCTGGCGGGCGGACGCGTACGAGTTCGTGGAGGACGTGCCCGCCTTCGACCTCCTGTGCGGCACCGACCAGGTGCGTCGCGGCATCGAGGAGGGCTGGAGCCTGGACCGGATGCTGGAGGGCTTCGAGCTGCAGACGGAGGCCTTCCGCAAGCACCGCGAGCCCGCCCTGCTGTACGCTTCCTCGCGGTGACCCTCACGTGATTGGCGTCTTCTCCGATACCCACGGCGACCTGGACGCCTTCGACGCGGCGTATGAACTGCTGCGGTCGAAGGGCGCCCGCCGCTTCCTCTTCACCGGCGCGCGCTACACGGACCTGGATGAGTGGGTGCTGTGGCGCCGCAAGAAGAGCCGGGGCGGGCGCGAGTACTCCGACGCGGACTTCCTGGCGGACGTGACGCAGTGGCTGGTGGCGCCGCCCCAGGAGGGCCTGTCGCGCACGGCCGCGTCCCGCGAGGCCCCCGCGGACCTGGCGTCGGAGGATGACCGGCGGCTGGTGATGGAGCGCTTCGTGCGCGTGCCGGAGCGCGACTCGCTGGCGTACCGGGACCCCTCCGTGGCCAACAAGGCCATGGACCTGGTGGGGGACACGCTCTGCTGCGTGGTTCATGACAAGAACGACCTGGTGCGGGACGACCTGCTCAACGCGCTGGTGTTCATCCACGGCAAGGAGCCGGATCCCGCGGTGGTGCAGATTGGCCCGCGCTACTTCGTGACGCCGGGCCGGCTGGTGGGGGCCGCGGAGCAGACGTGCGGCCTGTTGGAGAAGGCGGAGCGCAACCTGAGCTTCTCCGCGTTCCGGTTGGATGGACACCTGGTGCTGCCGCCCCGGGTGCTGCAGGTCGACACGCGCTCGACGAAGCTCACCGTCAAATAAGAGGCCCGCCGTGAAGGTCGCGCTGCTCGGAGGCTCGTTCAACCCGCCGCACGTGGGCCACCTGATGGCGGCCTCCTACGTCCACGCGACGCAAGGTGTGGACGCGGTGTGGCTGATGCCCACGTTCCACCATCCGTTCGGCAAGCAGCTGGAGTCCTTCGACGCGCGCGTGCGCATGTGTGACGCGCTCTGCCGGGAGACGTCCGGCTGGCTCCAGACGAGCCTGGTGGAGCGCGAGCTGGGCGGCGGCGGACGCACGGTGGACACGCTGTCGTTCCTGGTGGAGCGGCATCCGGACACGCGCTTCTCGCTGATCATCGGCAGCGACATCCTGAGGGATTTGCCGAACTGGAAGGACTTCGACCGCATCCAGCGGATGGCGCGCGTGATTGTCCTCTACCGCGCGGGCTACCCGGCGCCGGACACGGTGGGGCCGCCGCTGGCGGAGGTGTCCTCCACGCAGGTGAGGGAGCAGCTGGCGCGCGGCATCGAGCCGTCGCAGCTGGTGCCCTCCGCGGTGCTCCAGGTGGCGCGGGAAGAGGGCCTGTATGGCCTGCGCGGCGCCCGCTAGAACGTCAGCCCGATGAGGTGCAGGTCGCCGAAGCCGTCATCGAAGCGGTGGGCGTACTGGTAGAAGAAGGACAGCGCGTAGGCCTGGCCCACGCTGAGCCGCAGCGTGGCCATGCCACCCACCGCCGCGTGGTTGTCCCGGTTGTCCGTGCGCGCGATGGAACCGAACGCGTCCAGCTCCACCTGGCTGACGAAGAGCGACGGCAGCACCCACAGCGTGGACGCCCAGCCGTAGTCGATGATGAAGCGGTAGCGGTAGCGCGCGTTGGCGAGCAGCACGTTGCGCGCGCGGAAGGTGTGGTCCTCGTAGCCGCGCAGGTACTCGCTGAAGGCCAGGCCCGGCTGCAGCTGGAGCGGCAGGCCTCCTTCCGAGGTGGTGTCGCGGTTGATGAAGAAGGCCTGGCCCGGGAGGATGCCGCCGACCTCCAGGAGGCCCTCGGGCGCGCCGGGCAGGGCTCGGCCCGCGACGGAGAGCTGGAGGTTGTCCTTGCCGGTGAAGGGCAGGCCGCCCAGGTAGCCGTCCACGCCCAGGCGCACGTCGCCCATGGTGGAGTCGAGCGTGAAGGCCTTCGGGAAGACGCCGCCGCTCACGGACAGGCCCAGGCCGCGCTGCGTGCCGCCGTAGGACGTGCCCTCGCCGGCGAAGTACGACGCGGCGACCTCCGGGCCAATGAGGCGGGTGGTGATGGCGGGCCGGCGCTCCGTGGCGTCGAAGCGGCGGTCGAGCGCGAGCACGCCGAAGCTCACGGGCGTGGTCCAGAACGTGCGCGACGCGAACGCCGTGGCCTGGATGTCCGTGCGGTCGTCCTCGCGCAGGCGCGACGCGGAGACCTGGATGTAGAAGGGCGACAGCATCGCGTTGCCGTACGCGAACGACACGCCGGGCTCCTTCACCTTCAGGTCGTAGGTGAGCGTGAGCGCGTAGGCGTTGAAGCCCAGCCGGTCCTGCCCCGCGATGGAGATGCCTCCCGCGAAGTACGGGTCGTTTTCGTCGACGTCGTTGGGGACCGTGTAGAAGTAGGGGACCCGGTAGTTCGGGATGAAGAAGCCCTCGAGCGGCGAATAGGGCTCGTCCGTCAGCACGTCCACCGCGTGGCCCACGACGGCCGGAGGCGTCACCGGCGCGTCCACGTCATGGGCGGGATCCACCGGCGGCGGCGGAGGCGCCACGACGGCCTCGGGAGCGGCCTCCTGCGTGGGGGCATCCGCCGCGGCCGTGGGCTGACCGGGGAAGGAGACGAAGCCGTCCTGTGCGTCCGTGCTCTTCGCCACCGGCTCCGGCGCGGGCACGGTCGCGACGGTCGCGGGCGTGGAGCGCAGCTGCGCCAGGGCCTCGGTGAGCGGCGCGCGGTCCACGGTGAAGTTGATGCCGTCGCGGTTGAGGAACACCACGGCGTCCCCGCCCGCGGGCGCCGCGTCGAGCACCAGCACCGGCGCGTCCGTCACACGGGCGATGCGCCGCGTGGGCACCGTCATCACGTGCGCCTGGAGCCGGCCCTCGTGCTCGCGCAGGAACACGAGGTGATCATCGTCCAGCCACCGGGGCGAGTAGTTGAACAGCCCGTCCCGCGTGAGCCAGCGCAGCGAACCATCCGGCTCGCGCAGCACCAGGTCCCAACCCTGCGCGCCGGTCATGGGGAACACGAACCGTCCGCCATCCGGTGACGTCACGGGCGTGCCCAGCGCCGTGTGCGCCTGGAAGTCCGTCAGCCGCTCGCGCTGGCCGCTCTCCAGGTCCAACCGGACGAGATTGGCCGCGTCACCCAGCGTCTCCACGAACACGTAGGACCTGCCGTCCGCCGTGAGGTCGCCGCCCATGCCCACCAGGTCGTCCCATATCCGCACCACGTCGCCCGTGCGCGTGTCCACGCGCCACAGCTTCCCCGTGTAGCTGCCCACCGAGTCCACGTCCGCGCTGACCAGGTACAGCCACTGGCCGTCGCGGCTGAACGTCATGCCGCTGACCAGCGACGGGCTGGCCACCACCCACCGGCGCCCCGGCAGCAGCCGCACCAGCGCGCGGCTGAAGCGCTCGCGGCCGTCGCGCTCGCGCACGGTGAGGTGGGTGATGTCTTCACGGCCCACGCTCAAGAGCGCCGTGCTGCCGTCGGCCGGGTTCGCGGCGAGCCGCGAGAAGTAGCCCGCCTCCCGCACCAGCACCTGCTGCGTGGCGGGACGCTCGCGCAGCTGGAGGTCCTTCTGGAGGCTCTCCTCGAACTCGCTGAACAGCGACCCGATGTCCTTGCCGTACACCCGCTTGAACCGCAGCGTCACCGCGATGGGCGGGAAGAGGGAGTTGCCCTGCTCCTCCACCAGCTTCCACAGGCGCTTCTCGCCGTAGGTCTTCGCCAGGTACTCCACGAAGTGCATGCCGGTCAGGTAGTTGCCGCCGAACGGATCCAGCGCGCGGTTCTCCGGGGACAGGTAGCCCGCGTTGAGCTCGCCCTTGCGGGCCTGCACCGCGCCCTCCCACCAGCCGCGCCACACCGGGCTGTACGGGCGCCCCGTGTCCTTGCCCAGCCGGCCCTCGTAGTAGGTGGCCAGGCCCTCCAGGAACCAGGACTCGGTGAAGATGTTCGGCTGGAAGAGGCCGCCGGTGACCTTGTTCAGCACGTTCCACAGGCCGCCCACCTGCTGCATCTGCACGTAGTGGACGGACTCGTGGCAGGCGACGTCGCCGATGTCCGTCTCCCCCAGCCCCAGCAGGTTGAACTGCTCCAGCGTCATGTGCTGCGGCAGCACCATCTGCTGCGGCGTGCTGGCGAACTCCGACTGGACGTACGCGTTGTTGAAGTCCGCGCTCGTCAGGTAGACGAGGACGCGCTTGCGCTCGGCCTTGCTCCACGCGTCCGTGCGCAGCCGGTCCACGCAGCCTTCCATCCGGGCGGCCATCCGCAGCGCCGTCGCACGCAGGTGCACCGGGTAATAAAGCTCCAGGGAGCGCGTCGTCAGCTTGTGCATCTCGTCGCGGGCGAACGACGCCTGGACGTTCTGCGGAAAACGGGGTGCGACGAAGGCACACCCCGATGTCAGCAGCAGGAGACAGGCGAGGATGGCGGGCTGGCGGGCGGGCCCGCGAGAAGCTGACATGGCGGGCATCCTACCGAGCACAAATCGTAGTCACGAACGCGTTTTTCACGGTAAGGGAACGCGTCGCTTTCCCCACAGGAACCTTTCCCATGACCGAACCCGCCGAGCCCCAGGGGCTCCCCGTCCCGCAGCACGTGCACAATGCGCAGCTCCAGCTTTCCGCCGCGTTGGAGAAGGCCAGCGGCGCGCCGGTCGACCTGACGAAGGCGGCGTGGGCGGACGTGGAGAAGTCGGTCATCCAGCTGCTGGGCGGTCGTTTCGACCCGAACAACCCGAACCACCAGGGCGCGGCGCTGGGCCTTGCGGGCGGCTTCGCGCTGCGCCTCATCTCCGAGCACCAGGCCTTCTGGTTCCCCAACCGGGACTCGCCGGAGGGCGCCTCGCTGGGCTTCCCCGAGGCCATCATCATGCTGTCCCCGTTCGGGGCGGTGATGGACGCGCTGGTGCAGGGCAAGTTGACGCGGCTGGACGACCTGGCCGCTGACATCCGCCGCTCGCTGGGGCAGGTGAAGTTCGGCACCAACCCGGCGCAGGCCCTGGGCGGCGGTCAGCCCCAGCGGCTGGGCCCCCAGGACTACCAGCGCCTGTTCGACCCGGGCTTCCTCCAGTTCATCGTGGTGGATTCGGCCAAGGCGAAGCAGGCCCTGGAGTCGAAGACGGACGCGCTGGCGCGCGACGTGCGTGACGCGCTGGGCCGCACCCAGCCGCCGCTGCCGCCGGAGGCCCGCCAGCAGTTCGAGGGGCAGATCGTCACGTCGCTGCAGCGCATGGAGCAGGGCAAGACGCTGGCGGAGCAGGCTGAGCGCGCCCCGCGCCTCGCGGAGCTGCTGACGCACCTGGTGGCGACGGTGGGCGGCACGGGCTCCGCGCCGGAGGAGTTCTGGCACGACGTGGTGCTGCCGCTGCTCTTCATCGGCACGCCCGCGAGCTTCCCGCCGCTGGATGACGAGGAGCTGGAGGCGTTCAAGCAGGGCGCGGATCCGCTGGCGCTCTTCGTGGACGTGGTGCCGCACTCGCACCGCGCGCCGGACGAGGGCCTGCTGGGCGCGTTCGAGATGTCGGAGATTGGCCTGGTGCACCCGGCCTTCCAGAAGGTCGGCGCGCTGCGCCTCATCCGCATCAACCCGGAGCGGCTGAAGCCGATGCTGGAGAAGTACGACCCGAACGCGACCATGGACGCGGTGCAGCGCTTCACGGCGCACGTGTCGCAGGCGGCGGGCAAGCCGGCCGCGGAGTCCCCGCAGGGCAAGGAGATGCTGCAGGCGGCGCTGACGCTGCTGGCGGACCTGAAGCGCTCCGTGGCGACGGGCGGCGATGTCTGCCTGCGCCGCCTCACGGAGGCCGAGGCCGCCTCCGAGCAGGCGCTGGCCATCGTGCGCCGCGCGCTGCAGAGCCCGCGCATCATCCTCACCTAGTCACCGGTGGGAGGGGCGCGCGTCCGGGGGCACCGGGGCGCGCGCCGTCACTTCTTCGCGAGCAGGGCCTCCAGCGCGGTACGTGCCTCCGGACGGAGCCGGTCCGAGGCCAGGCGCAGGGCCCGCCGCGAGAGCTGGGCGTAGAGCGGGGCGATGTCTTCAGGCAGCGCCGCGAGGTGCGCCGCGACGACGCCCGCGTCTCCCCGGACGATGGGACCGGTGAGTCCGCCTGAGAGGCCGCGCGCTTCGATGCCTCGCAAGGCCGAGCGCATCAGCGGCAGCAGGGCCTTCAGCGCGGCTTCCGGTTCAATGCCCGCCGCACCCAGCGCGCCTACCGCCGCGTCCGCCAGGGCCACCAGTCCGCCCGCGCTCAGCACCGCGCCCGCGTGGTAGGCGGCCCGGTGCGCTTCGGGCACGTCGAACATCGCGAAGCCCACGTCCTCCGCCATGCGCTGGAGCACGGCGCGCAGGGCAGGGGAGCGCGTGCTGATGGCCGCGGTGTGGCCCGCGAGTGAGTCCCGAGCGGAGGACACGGCGCAGAGCGGATGGAACGAGCCCACCGCGCGCCCCCGCTGCGTGCCCAGCGCGGAGAGGGGCAGGGCGCCCGCGGTGTGCACCAGCGCCACCGTGCGCGGCAGCTCGCGGGACAGGGCTTCGGACACGGAAGGCACCGCCGCGTCCGGAACGCACAGCACGCAGACGCGAGCCTTCTTCAGGTCCGCCGGGGTCGCGGGCTTCAGACCCAGGGCCCGCGTGCGCTCGCGGCCCGCGTCGTCGCGCGAGTGCACGCGCACGGGCCAGCGCTTCGCCTGCAACGCCAACGCGAGCGCGCCACCGAGCCGCCCCGCGCCAACGATGACCACGGGAACGCGCTTGGCCTTCGCCGTGCCGCTCCCGCCTCGCCGCGCCACCGTCAGGCGGCGTCCCGCGCGAACTGGAGCTGACCGGCCTGCACGGCCACGCGCACGCGGTCTCCCGCGCCGAACTCGCCGGAGAGGATGCGCTCCGCCAGCGGGCCTTCCACCAGCCGCTGCACCACCTGGCGCATGGGGCGCGCGCCCAGCATCGGGTCGAAGCCGCCGGACTTCAGCAGGTGCCCCACCACGTCCGTGCCCGCCGTGTAGACGATGCCGCGCTCCGTCGCGAGCCGCTTGCTGCTCTCCGCCAGGATGAGCGTGGCGATCTTCGCCACCTCCTGCTCCGCCAGCGGACGGAACGGCAGCCGCTCATCGATGCGGTTCCACAGCTCCGGCGGCAGCGCCTTGCGCGCCGTGTCCGACGCCAGGTCCAGCGCCTTGCCCTCGGCCGCGTCCGCCGCGCCGAAGCCCACCGCGCGGCCCGTGCGGTTGAACGCCTCCGCGCCCAGGTTCGTGGTCATCACGATGACCGTGTTCGAGAAGTCGATGTGCCGGCCCTTGCCGTCCGTCAGCCGCCCCTCCTCCAGCACCTGGAGCAGCAGCATCTGCACCTCGCGGTGCGCCTTCTCGATCTCGTCCAGCACCACCACCGACGACGGCCGCCGGCGCACCGGCTCCGTCAGCTGCCCGCCCTCGCCGAAGCCCACGTAGCCCGCGGGCGAACCGATGAGGCGCGACACGCCGTGGGACTCGGACATCTCGCTCATGTCCAGGCGCACCAGCGCGTCCCGGTTGCCGAACAGCACCTCCGCCAGCGCCCGCGCCATCTCCGTCTTGCCCACGCCCGTGGGGCCCAGGAAGAGGAAGCTGCCCATGGGCCGGCGCGACGCGAAGCCCGCGTAGTTGCGGCGGATGACCCGGGCGATCCGCACCACCGCGTCGCCGTGGCCAATCACGCGCTCCGCCAGGTCGTTCTCCAACCGGAGCAGCCGCGCGGAGTCGTTCATGAGCAGCCGCTCCTCCGGCACGCCCGCCAGCTTCGCCACCACGCGCGCCACGTCCGCCGCGTCCACCCGGTGCTTGCCCTCGCGGTGGCAGCGGCTGCCCGCCAGGTCCACCACGCTGATGGCCTTGTCCGGCATGAACCGGTCCGTCACGTAGCGGCTCGCCAGCGACGCGGCCGCCTCCAGCGCCTCCGGCAGGTAGCGCAGCGCGTGGTGCTCCTCGTAGCGCCCGATGATGCCCTGGAGGATCTGCACCGTCTCCGGCACCGACGGCTCGTTCACCACCACCGGCGTGAAGCGGCGCTCCAGCGCCGGGTCCGCCGCGATGAACTTGCGGTACTCGTCGTGCGTCGTCGCCCCGATGCAGGGGAACTCGCCGCGAGCCATCGCCGTCTTCAATTCGTTCGCCGCGTCCTGCGGGCCCTCGCCCGTGGAGCCCGCGCCCACCAGCGTGTGGATCTCATCGATGAAGACCACCACGCGCCCCTCGGCCCGCCGCACCTCTTCCTTCAGCGCGTTGAGCTTCTCGGAGAACGAGCCGCGCAGCTGCGTGCCCGCCACCAGCGTGGCCATGTCCAGCTCGACGAGGATCTTCTCCGCCAGCGTGCCGCGCAGCCCCAGAAGCCGCTGCGCCACGCCCTCCACCACCGCCGTCTTGCCCACGCCGGGCTCGCCCAGCAGGCACGGGTTGTTGGTGCGGCGCTTGCCCAGGATGTCGATGACCTCCTCGACCTCCCGAGCGCGGCCCACCACCGGGTCCAGCTTCCCATCGCGCGCGGCCAGGCTCAGGTTGCGGCCCAGCGACGTGAGCATCGGGAACGCCTTGGCGTCCAGCGTCAGCGGCTGACCCTTGGCCTGCGAGGACGGCGTCGAGGACGGACGGGCCACCGGCGCAGGCGGCGCCACGGGCGCGGGGGGCGGCGTCGCGCGGGCCACCGGGGCCGCGGGCGCGGTCGGCGCCATGCGCGGCATCGGAGGCGGCAGGACCTCCGCGGCGGCGTCCTGCGTCACGTCGTCCTCGTCCACGTCGATGAGATCCCGCGGCGACAGCGCGGGCGTCGAGCGCGTGACCGGCGGAGGAGGCGTCGTCACCGGGGGCGTGGTGATGGGCGCGGGGCGCGGCACGCTCAGCGCGAACGTGGCGGAGGGCAGGGGAGACGGCGGTGCGCCCACCGGGCGGCTCACCGGCGCGCGCGTGGCCACCGCCTGGCCGTAGCCCGGCTGGAGCCGGCGCGGCAGTCCGCCACTGGTGGAATAGGCGAGCGCCGTGTTGGACAGGGAGATGAGGTCCAGGCCCGTGCGGCCCAGGAGGTCGCTCGCGGCGCAGCGCTTGCGGATGATGGCGATGAGCAGGTGGAGGCAGTCCGCCTCGCCCGCACGGAAGGTGCTGGCCAGCTCGCGGGCGCGCGCGGTGAGCTCCTGCACCACGTTGCCCGTCTCCGCCGGGGCCTCCGTGATGAGCTGGAGCAGCCCATCCTCGTCCACGCCCTTCTCCTTCAGCAGGAGCTGGGCGCGGTTCTCCACCGTGAAGAGCGCCAGCAACACGTGGGCCGACGTGGGCTTCTGGGCGACGCTGCGGGCGATGTCATGCGCCTCATGGAGAACCTGGGCGAGATCCGTGCTGTCGACCATTCATGCTCCGGCAAGCGTCCAGCCGAGCGGAATACACCGTCCGCCGCTCCGCCGCAAAATTTAGGCTACAGACCGCTACAGGATGGATGCAAGGCACGATAAACCTTGGGGCGCGGCCGGATTTCGTTTGGCTGCCCGCCCGTTTCCCGACTCAATTCAAGGGACCGGGCAATCACTCCGGGAGGGCTGCGTAATCCGCCCTGAGACCCCATCCCTATGACCTCCCTTGCTCAACCGGCGCGCGTCTTTGTCGACCCCATTGGTGGCACGCGCGCCGCCGTCGAGGCCCGGCGCTGGCTGTGGCCCCTCCTCATCCTCGCCTTCTGCGTGGCCATCTCCGGCACCGTCTTCGCCCTGCGCTGGGACGCCACCGGCTCCGTCGTGAGCGGCCTGCCCACGGATTCCACCGCGTCCAGCGTCTCCGAGTCCGACATCGCCGAGCAGATCCAGACGGCGTCGCGCAAGGCGCTGGTGGGCGGCATCGCCAACGGGCTCATCGTGATGCCCCTGATGGTGCTGGTGCTCGCGTGCGTCCTCTGGGTCGCCGCGTGGCTCTTCAACAAGCCCGCCGCCTTCGGCCAGCTGATGGCCGCCGCCGCGGTGGCGCTGCTGCCCATCGCGCTGTACCACCTCATCTATGCGGTGTGCGCGGGCTACCAGCACTCGCTCACCGACCTGCGCGCGCAGACGCTCGTGCCCTCCAGCCTGGCCATGCTGGACGGCCTGTCGCCGAAGATGCAGCGGGTGCTCAAGGGCGTGGACTTCTTCAACCTCTGGAGCGTGGGCCTGTTGGGCGTGGGCTTCTCCACCGCCACCGGCATGCGCCTGGGCCGGGCGCTGGCGCTCATTGGAGTGATGTACCTCATGTACGCGGGTGTCTTCTTCATTGGCCTGCCGGCGGGAGGTGCGAAGTGAGCGCCTTCCTCGTCGTCGCCACGCTGCTCACCGCCACGCCCATCACGCTGGAGGAGACGCGCCAGCTGGGCCGCAAGAACACCCAGGCGCTCCAGGCCGCGCTGGACGTCGCCGTGGCCCAGGAGGACCAGCGCGTGGCGCGCTCCAGCCTCCTGCCCCAGGTGCAGCTCAACCTGGGCCCCAACCTCCAATACCTGGGCCGGCGCCGGCAGGTCTTCAGCGTGCCCATCAGCGAGACGGAGACCGTCACGCGCGAAGTGGTCAGCTCCTCCAACACGGCGGACAGCTACTCCGCGTCCCTGGGCCTGTCGCAGGTCATCTACAACCGAGGCCTCTGGAAGCAGCTGGAGCAGGCGGGCGTCAACGTGGACGCCACGCGCAACCAGTCCATCGAAGAGGCGGACACCTCCGAGCTGGAGGCCATCCGCCGCTTCTACGCGCTCTTCCTGTCGCAGGCGTCGCTGGACGTGCTCAAGGCCACCGCGCAGCGCAGCGAGGAGCAGCTGGAGCGCGCGCGCGCCCTCTTCAACGCGGGCCGCGTGGGCAAGTCGGAGGAGATCGCCGCCCAGGTCAACCTGGGCAACGACCGCATCAACGTCGTGCAGCGCCAGAACCAGCTGGTGGCGGACCAGGTGCAGCTGGCCGTGTGGCTGGCGCGCCCCGGCACCGAGCTGCTCCAGGCGGTGGACCCCGGCGTGCTCCAGCAGGAGCCCGCGCCGGCGCCCGCCCTGGACGCGGCCCTCCAGCAGGCCCGCGAGCACCGGGCCCTGCTCAAGGCGCTCCAGCAGCGCGTGCAGGTGGCGGAGCTGCAGCGGGCCATCGTGCAGGGTGACTACATCCCGCGCGTGGGCCTGTCCGCGCAGTACTCGCACGGCAGCCAGGCCCCGGGCTCGTTCTTCAGCGAGCCCGGCTACGGCAACATCTTCACGGGCGGCATCAACCTGACGTGGGACCTGTTCAACGGCTTCGCCACTAACGCCCAGTCCGCGCGCGCCGCGGTCAACATCCGCAAGGCGGAGCTGACGTTCGCGCAGACGGCGCGGGAGCTGGAGGCGGAGGTGCGCCGCTCCCACCAGGTGCTGGAGGGACAGATTGCCTCCGCGCAGCTCGCGACGGCCAACCGCGCGGTCGCCCAGCAGGGCCTGGCGCTGGCGGAGGAGCGCTTCCGCGCGGGCGCCGGCTCCACGCTGGACGTGCGAGACGCGCAGCTCAAGTTGACGCAGGCGGAGCTGGTGTTGCTCCAGAGCCGCATCGATGTCGAAATCGCCCGCTATGCCCTGTTCCGGGCCATGGGCACGCTGAATCCGGGAGACGCACAATGACGTGGTGGAAGGCGGCAATCGCCGGTGTGCTGTTGCTTGGTGCGGCGGCCATCACCGTGGGAGGCCTGAAGGACCGGCCGCCCCCGACGCAGGAAGTCCAGATGGCCAAGGCCCGCAAGGGCACCATCACCCGCACCATCACCGGCGCGGGCAAGGTGCAGGCGGCCACCACGGTGAAGATCTCCTCCAACCTGTCCGGAGACCTGGTCTCCCTCAAGGTGAAGGACGGAGACGCCATCACCAAGGGGCAGGTGCTGGGGCAGATCGACAAGCGCTACTACGAAGCGGCCGTGAAGCAGGCCACCGCGTCGCGCGACGCGGCCCGCTCCGAGGTCCAGGTGGCGGACGTGGAAGCCGTGCGCCAGCGCGCGGAGCTGGCCCGCGTGCAGGGGCTGGCGGAGAAGGGGCTCGCGTCCGCCGCGGAGGTGGAGCAGACCAAGGCGGTGGTGGACACCGCGGAGGCGCGCCTCGCCGCCGCCCGGCAGCGCGTGGCCCAGAGCAGCGCCGTGCTGGAGCAGGCCGCCACGGACCTGGCGCGCACCACGCTCCTGTCCCCCATCGACGGCAACGTGATTGAGCTGTCCCGCGAAGTGGGCGAGCGCGTGCGCGGCTCCGACTTCTCCGAGGACGTGGTGATGACCATCGCCGCGCTCAACCAGATGGAGGTGAAGTTCGAGGTGGGTGAGCACGAGGTCGTCCACCTGAAGTACGGCCAGCCCGCGGAGGTGACGCTGGACGCGCTGGAGGGCCAGTCCTTCACCGGCACCGTGGTGGAGATCGCCCAGAAGGCCACCATCAAGAACCCGGGCACGGAGGCCGAAGTGACGAGCTTCCCCATCACCGTGGCCCTGGACGCGCGGCCTCCGGGCGTGCTCCCCGGCATGAGCGCCGAGGCGCGCATCAGCGCGGAGACGCACAACGACGCGGTGCTCGTGCCCATCCAGGCCGTCACGGTGCGCGCCGAGCGCTCGCTGCCGGACTACCAGGCGCCGGTGGAGGGCACGTCCCTCACCGCCAAGCGCCGCACGGAGTCGCTGGCCAAGGTCGTCTTCGTGGTGGACAACGACAACAAGGCGCAGGTGCGCCGCGTGCGCACCGGCATCGCGTCCGACACGGAGCTGGAGGTGCTGGAGGGCCTGCAGGCCGGTGACCGCGTGGTGGAGGGCCCCTACCGCACGCTGTCCAAGGAGCTGTCCCACGGGGACGCGGTGCGCGAGCCGGAGAAGGCCGCGGCGAAGGGCAAGTCGTGACGTCAACCTCGTCGCCCGACGCGGGCCCCCTCATCCAGGTGGAGGACCTCACGCGGGCCTTCTTCGTGGGCGGTGAAGAGGTGCGCGCGCTGCGCGGCGTGTCCTTTGGCATCAACCGGGGGGAATGGGTGGCCATCATCGGCCAGTCCGGCTCCGGCAAGAGCACGCTGATGAACGTGCTGGGCTGCCTGGATACGCCCACCAGCGGCCGCTACATGCTCAACGGCAAGGACGTGTCGCGCATGGACGACGACGACCTGGCCGTCATCCGCAACGTGGAGATCGGCTTCATCTTCCAGACGTTCCAGCTGCTGCCCAGGGAGACGGCGCTCGCCAACGTGGAGCTGCCGCTGGTGTACCGGGGCATGAACGCGAAGGAGCGGCGTGAGCGGGCGAAGGCGGCGCTGGACAAGGTGCAGCTCACGCACCGCATGCACCACCGGCCCAACGAGCTGTCGGGCGGTCAGCGCCAGCGCGTGGCCATCGCGCGGGCGCTGGTGTCGGAGCCGTCCATGCTCCTGGCGGACGAGCCCACGGGCAACCTGGACTCGGCCACCGGCGAGGAGATCGTCAAGCTCTTCGAGCAGCTGCACCGCGCGGGGCACACGCTGGTGCTCGTCACGCACGAGCCCAAGCTGGCCGCGCGGTGTCCCCGGGCCATCCGGTTGAGCGACGGGCAGATCGTCGCGGACGGGCCGGGGCCGGAGGTGGCGATGGGCGGGCACGTGGTGATTCCGCCGCAGGCGGGGACCGCGTGAAGTTCGGGCAGGTCTTCCGCGTGGACGTGCTGGAGGGGGCCCGCATCGCGGTGTTCTCCCTCCGGGCGAACCGGATGCGCACGGTGCTCACGACGCTGGGCATCGGCATTGGCGTGGCCACGCTGCTGGCCATCGTCGGCATCATCCAGGGGCTCAACTCGTCGTTCGAGAAGCAGCTGGCCACGCTGGGGGCGAACACCGTCTTCATCTCCAAGTACCCCTGGATGATCAAGGGCAACTGGTGGATGTACCGCAACCGGAAGAACTTCACGCTGGAGCAGGTGTCGCAGCTGCGCGCCCAGGCGGACTTCATCACCGCCATCTCCCCGGCGGTGATGCGCACGTCGGACGTGGCGCACGGCGCCCTCCAGGTCTCCAACGTGCGCATCAACGGCGTGTGGAGCGACTACCAGGCCATTGGCAACTACGAGGTGGTGTCCGGACGCTTCCTCACCCGCGCGGACGAAGAGGTGAACCGGGCGGTGACGGTGCTGGGCGCGGACGTGGCCGCCTCGCTCTTTCCCAGCATCAGCCCGCTGGGGCAGACGGTGCGCATCGACGGGCGGCCGTTCCAGGTGGTGGGCACGCTGGGGCGCAAGGGGAAGGTCGTCGCGGAGAACATGGACCTGTCCGTGTTCATGCCCTTCAAGACCTTCAACTCGCACTTCGGCAAGGGGCGGCCCATGCAGATCGCCATCGCCGTGGCGGATGCGGGGCGGATGGCGAAGGTGGAGGACCAGCTGGTGGGCATCATGCGGCGCGTGCGCGCCACGCCGCCGGGCCAGCCGGACGACTTCAACGTCAACCGGACGGACTCGCTCGCCGCGACCTATGAGCAGCTCACCGGCGCGCTCTACGCGGTGGCCACCGGCGTGGGCCTCATCACCCTGCTGGTGGGCGGCATCGGCATCATGAACATCATGCTGGTGTCCGTGCGTGAAAGGACGCGGGAGATTGGCGTGCGGCGGGCGCTGGGCGCGCGTCAGCGCACCATCGTCCTCCAGTTCCTGATGGAGGCCTCCAGCGTGTCCGCGGTGGGCGGGCTGCTGGGGACGGTGGTGGGGCTGGGCACGGCCAAGGTCGTGTCCCTGGTGACGCCGCTGGCGGCGGACGTGCGGCCGAGCACGGTGGTGAGCGGGGTGGCGTTCGCGGCGCTGGTGGGCCTGCTCTTCGGCATCTGGCCGGCCGCGCGGGCGGCGAAGCTGGACCCGGTGGAAGCACTCCGTTACGAGTAAGCGCGATGCGGGCCTTCCTGGACAACCTGCGGCTGTCGGTGGGCACCTTCCTGGGCAACCCGCTGCGCTCGCTGCTGACGCTGGTGGGCATCGTCATCGGCGTGGCCACCGTCATCACGATGATGGCGCTGATTGAAGGCCTGCGCGAGCAGGTGAACAAGAACCTGGGCAGCCTGGGCGCGCACACCTTCGAGGTGACGAAGTGGCCCACGGGCTTCGGCCGCATCAACTGGGCGAAGTACGCCAAGCGCAAGGACCTGCTCGGCGAGGACGTGCGCGCCATCGTGGAGTCGTGTCCCTCGGTGGGGGCGGCCACGCCCATGGCCCAGGAGTGGGGCAAGAAGCTGACCACGGCGTTCCGGGAGACGCCCCCGTCGGTGAGCATCCTGGGCACGGAGCCCACGTACCTGGAGACGAGCGGCGTCGTCGTGTCGACGGGCCGCTTCTTCAACGAGACGGAGACGCTGGATGGCCGCCCGGTGATGGTCATTGGCGTGGACCTGGCGGACACGCTCTTCCCGGGCATGGATCCGGTGGGCTCCGAGGTGCGGCTGCAGGGCCGGCCGTTCCAGGTGATTGGCGTGCTGCAGAAGCGCGGCAGCGTCATGGGGATGGCCAGCCAGGACAACCAGGCCATCGTGCCCATGCGGGCCTTCCAGCAGTTCTACGGCAAGAACCGCTCGGTGGAGATCGACATCCAGGCGCGCGACGGGGAGTCGTTCCAGAAGGCGCAGGACGAGGTGGTGAACCTGATGCGCCGCCGCCGGGGCCTCACGCCCCAGGACGCGAACGACTTCGAGGTGCACACCAACGAGTCCATGACGGCGTCCTTCAACGAGCTGTCGCAGGTCATCGCGCTCGCGGGCGTGGGCGTGTGCCTGCTGTCGCTGGTGGTGGGCGGCATCGGCATCCTGAACATCATGCTGATGTCGGTGACGGAGCGGACGCGGGAGATTGGCATCCGCAAGGCGCTGGGCGCTCGCCGCCGCCGCATCCTGGGCCAGTTCGCCACGGAGGCGGTGATGCTGTCGCTCGTGGGCGGGGTGCTGGGAC
>NZ_RAWL01000163.1:0-17655 GCF_003668885.1 Corallococcus sp. AB049A
GGCATGGGCGCGGGGGGCCTCGGGGCGGCGCCGGGCTCGGGCTCGGCGGACATGCCCAGGGCGATGCGGGCCTCGGTGGCGTAGCGGCCGTTGGGGAACTCGCGCAGGTACTGGCGGAACTCGTCCTCCGCGTCCGCGGGCTGGTGCTGCCGGTTGAAGCAGCGGCCGCGCAGGATGCGGGCCTGTTCGCGGTGGCCCGCGAGCGGGCTGGCGGCGGCGATCTCCCCCAGTCCCACGAGGAACTGCCCGCACGTGTTGCCGGCCGTCTGGACCTTGGCGTAGCCGAGGAAGCGCTCATCGGAGTCGTCCGACAGCAGGCCTCCCGGAACGAGCCCGCCCAGCGTCTTGCGCTTGCGCGGCTCGGCGGGCGGCACCGGCGCCTGGGAGGGAGCCTGCACGGCGCCCGGCGTCGGCGCGGAGGACGCGAGCGAGCCCGCCGGTGCGCCGGGGAACGGCACGAACTCGTCGGGCGGAGTGGACTCCCGGGGCACCGCGGCCACGGCCCGGGGAATCTCCGTGTTGGCCGCGTGTGGAGGCGCTTCCGGAGCCGGGGCCTCGGGCGTCGCCTGGGCGACTGCCTGCGCGGGCGGCTCGGCGTTGTGCTCCACGGGAGGCGTGGGGCTCGTGACGACGGACGGGCTCTTCTTCGCGGGCACGACGCTCGCGACCACGGCGCCAGGCTCGGCGGCGCGCAGGTCCCGGAACGCCTGACGGTCTCCCGAGGAGAGCGCGCGCGGCGTCATCGCTTCACCCGTGCCGGTGAGCTCCACGTGCTGGCCCGCGTCCACGAAGCGCGGAGGCTGACCGTCCGCGTCCACGCGCACGCGCCCTTCGAGCACCGCCACCGAGGCACCGGCCGCCGTGCGCTCCACCGAGAAGACCGTCCCCACCACGGAGACCCGCAGGCCCGCGGACTCCACGAGGAACGCCTCGCGCTTCGCATGGGACGCGCTCACGGAAAGCCGTCCCTGCTGCACGGTCAGGTGCACTGCGTCCGGCTCCGCGCGGGCCAACACCACGTCGGAGCCCGCGGACAGACGCACCCGGCTCTCATCCGGAAGCCGCAGCACGGCCGACGCCTTCGGAGGTGTCCGCACCGCCATGCCCGAGCGCAGCCGCATCCCGGCCGCCAGCGCGTGTTCCTGGCCCGTGGCCTCTCGCAGCACCGCGCCACTGGCGCGCTCCGCCTCCGTGGTGGCCGTCGATTCAGCCCGGGTCGCGACCCGCTCCTGCTTCTCTGTCACGGGGGGCGGCCGGACCGCGTCCCGCTTCGATGGCGAGACCGGGGCCGACGCGACGGCGGACTCCGGCGCCTGCGTCGCGCCGCTCCTCCAGCGCGCCCCGCCCAGCCACACCACCAGCGCGATGGCGCAGGCGGCCGCGAACGTCAGCGCCCAGGGCGACGCGAAGCGCCGCTCGGGCACCGCCATCCGCTTCGCCGCCGCGGCCTTCAGCTTCGCTCCCGTCGCCTCCCACCGCACCTGGGGCTCCACCGAGCGCGCCGTGTGCAGCAGCGCCCGGGCCTCCACCACGCGCTTCCACTCCGCCGCGCACGCGGGGCACTCCGCCAGGTGCGCCTCCACGCGCGCCTTGCCGGAGGCATCCAGCTCCCCCGAGGCCAGCGCCCACAGGGACTCGGTCTCATGGCCGGCCATGGGAACCTCCCACCGGCCGGGCGACGACCAGACGCTGCATGGCTTCGGTGAACTCCAATCTCGCGTGGTGCAGGCGGCTGCGCACGGTGTTGGGAGAGCTTCCCACGGCCAGGGCAATCTCGTCCGCGCTCATGCCGCACAGCTCGGCGTAGACGAAGACGATGCGCTTCTTGGCCGTGAGCTTCTCCAGCGCCGCCTCCACCAGCCGGGCCGCCTGACGTCGCTCCGCGGCGCGCTCCGGGTCCTCCCCGGTCGCCACCACCTCCGGCGGCTCCGCGAAGGGGTCCTCCGGCCGGCGCCGCTTCCACCTCAGATGGCTGAGCGCCACATTGGCGCACACCCGGTAGAGGAACGTCTTGAAGCGCGACTCCCCCCGGAAGCCCTTCACCGCCGTGAGCAGCCGCAGGTACGTCTCCTGGAGGAGGTCATCCACCTCCACGCGGTTTCCCACCAGGTGGCGCAGCGTGCGCGCCGCGTCCAGCTTCGTGGCCTCGTAGAGCTGCTCGAAGGCGGTCAGGTCTCCCTGCTGGACCCGCTGGACCAGGAGCCGCAGGTGGGCCTCCTCCGCGGAGACCGCCCCGTGCACGCCCGCTCCGTCCACGCCGGACTCCGGCGTGACGGCGGTCGCCCACGTGCGCGCTCCTCGGCTGAACACCAGGGCCTCTCCTTGGGGACGACGCGGGACGCCCCCCTCCAGGAACGCCCTCCAGTCTGTATCGGTGGTCCAGACGAGCACACAGCCTCCGTGCCCCTGGGTCTCCGGACGAACAAAAAAAGATCAAAATTATTTGATCAATACGGACCCGTCTTGCGTCGAAGGCTCTCGAAATCGGATGAGACCCCCCCAGCGGCCGGCTGGACCCCCATCCCATTCGTTTGGAGCCCCCACTCATGAGGAACACCACGCTTCGTGGCGCGTTATTCGTGCCGTTTCTTGCGTTGTTAGGCCTGCTGTCGGGTTGCATCCTCGAGACGAACGGCGGCGGCTACTGGCCCGACGACGACTACGACACCAGCTACGGCTGCTCCACCACGTCCGACTGTGGTTCCAACCAGTACTGTCGCTCCGGCAGCTGCTGGGACCTGAGCTCCGACTCCCAGGGCTGCGTCTACTCCAGCGAGTGTCCCGGCACGCAGATGTGCATCAACGGCTGGTGCGCCCAGTCGTGCTACCGCGACTCGGAATGTGGCGCGGGCGGCCGCTGCAAGGACAACTTCTGCACCTCTTCCGGCACCGGCACCACCGACGGCGGCACCAGGCCGGACGCGGGCACGAAGCCTGACGCCGGCACGAAGCCGGACGCGGGCACGGACGGCGGCACCAAGCCCGACGCGGGCACGGACGGCGGCTCTGGCCCGGTCTGCCGGGTCAACACTGACTGCGGCACGGACCACTTCTGCATCAACGGCCAGTGCCGTCAGCAGTGCGACGATGACGACAAGTGCGGCCCGGGCGGCCGGTGCATCCAGGGCCTGTGCGAGAAGCAGCCGACGGACCCGAACGCGTGCACCACGGAGGCCCAGTGCCCCTCCGGCCGCGACTGCGTGAACGGCCAGTGCCGCGCGCCCTGCTCCTCCACGACGGAGTGCTCGGCGGACACCAAGTGCGAGGTGGGCTACTGCCTGCCCATCCCCTCCGGCGGCCAGTGCCAGGCCAACTGCGAGTGCCCGGCCGGCCAGGTCTGCAACAGCGGCCAGTGCAAGTCGCCGCAGCCGGACCCGGGCCAGGCGTGCCAGGCGAACTGCGACTGCCCCTCCGGCCAGGTGTGCAACGGCGGCTACTGCAAGCAGCCCGTGCCGGACGCGGGCTCTGGCAGCAACATCTCCTGCACGGTGAACTGCGAGTGCCCGTCCGGTGAGGTCTGCACCAGCGGCAAGTGCAAGCTGCCCCCGGCGCAGCCGTCGTACGACGCGGGGACGTCCGGCACCGTGTGCCGCGCCAACTGCGAGTGCCCGGCCGGCCAGGCCTGTACCAGCGGCCAGTGCAAGCCGGTGAACCACGGCTCCGGCAAGGCCTGCCAGGCCAACTGCGAGTGCCCCTCCGGCGAGCGCTGCCAGGACAACGTCTGCTGGCTGTAGCCGTCAGCGGCTAGGGCTCACCGCGAGGGGGCCACCATGCGCCAGCAGCGGTGGATCTCCTTGCGGTGGAAGTCCTCGGGGATGGAGCGGGGGGTGAGTTCCTCCACCTTCTCCATGTCCCGGGTCGCGGAGTCCTTCAGTTCGAAGCCCAGGAAGTTGGTGGAGAAGTAGAGGACGCCTCCGGGGGCCATGAGCGCCCGGAGGTGTTCCAGCATCCGCACGTGGTCGCGCTGCACGTCGAAGGTCCCCGACATCTTCTTCGACGTGGAGAACGATGGCGGGTCGCAGACGATGAGGTCGTAGCGCTCATCGCCGTGCTTCGCCTGGTCCTCCAGCCACGCCTTCGCGTCCGCGCGGATGAGCACGTGGCGAGGGTCCGCCAGGCCGTTGAGCACCAGGTTGTCCTCGGCCCAGTCCAGGTACGTGTTGGACAGGTCCACGCTCACGCTGCTCGCCGCGCCGCCGGCCGCCGCGTACACGGTGAACGCGCCGGTGTACGCGAAGAGGTTGAGGAAGTGCTTCCCCTGGGCCTCGCTCCGCACGCGCGCGCGGGTGTTGCGGTGGTCCATGAAGAGGCCGGTGTCCAGGTAGTCGCCCAGGTTCACCCAGAACTTGAGGCCCTGCTCCTCCACCACCAGCCGCTCACTGCCCTGGCCCACGCGCTGGTACTGCGAGCGGCCCCAGGGCTGGGGCGTGTGCGTCTTCACGGAGATGCGCTCGTTGGGCACGCCCAGCACGGCGGTGACGGCGGCCAGGACCTCGTCACGCTCGGCGCTCTCCGTGGAGCCCTTCGCGTGGGCCTTGCGGCGGGGGAACTCCACGACGTGGGCGTGGTCGCCGTAGAGGTCCACGGCGTAGGGGTACTCGGGGATGTCCCGGTCGTAGACGCGGAAGGCGGTGAGCCCCTGCGCGCGGGCCCACTTGCGCAGGCGCTTCGCGTTCTTGCGCAGGCGGTTCTCGAACATGCCACCCGCGCCCTGCGTCTCCTGTTTGCCTTCGTCCGACATGGCTCCCCTCATATTGCAGGCCGCCCCGGGGGCGGGGGAAAACCGCCGCCCATGAGCGTGCGCGTCGAGAAGAACGGCCCCGTCACCACCGTCATCCTCCACCGGCCGGAGGTCCGCAACGCGGTGGACGCCGGCACGGCCCGGGAGTTGGCGGACGCCTTTCGCGCCTTCGACGCGGACCCCGACGCGAAGGTGGGCGTGCTCTACGGCGACGACGGCACGTTCTGCGCGGGCGCGGACCTGAAGGCCGTGTCGGAAGGACGCCTGTTGCGCCTGGAGCCGGAAGGGGACGGGCCCATGGGCCCTCGCGCATGCGGCTGTCGAAGCCGGTGGTCGCGGCCATCAGCGGCCACGCGGTGGCGGGCGGCCTGGAGCTGGCCCTGTGGTGCGACCTGCGCGTGGTGGAGGAGGACGCGGTGCTGGGCGTCTTCTGCCGCCGCTGGGGCGTGCCCCTCATCGACGGGGGCACCGTGCGCCTGCCCCGGCTGATTGGCCTGTCGCGCGCTTTGGACCTCATCCTCACCGGACGCCCCGTGTCGGCTGACGAGGCGCTGGGCATGGGCCTGGTCAACCGCGTGGCGTCGAAGGGCGGGGCCCGGGCCGCGGCGGAGGCGCTGGCCGCTCAAATCGCCGCCTTCCCCCAGGCCTGCATGAAGGCGGACCGGGCCTCCGCCTACGCCCAGGGCGACCTGGCCTTTGAAGACGCGATGCGCCAGGAGTTCCAGGGGGGAGTGAAGGTGCTCCACTCGGAGTCCATCCCCGGGGCGACGCGGTTCGCGAAGGGGGCGGGGCGGCACGGCCAGTTCGACTGAAGACCCCGGGAGCGCTGCACGGCCGGTGGGACTGTGTTAGTTCGCGAAGCCATGCGCTTCGACACGCTCGCCATCCACGCCGGCCAGGAGCCGGATCCCACCACCGGCGCCATCATGACGCCCGTGTACCTGACCTCCACCTACGTCCAGGACGGGCCGGGGGAGCACAAGGGCTACGAGTACAGCCGCACGCAGAACCCCACGCGCAAGGCGCTGCAGGACTGCCTGGCCGCGCTGGAGGGCGCGAAGTACGGCGCCGCGTTCGCGTCCGGCCTCGCCGGCACGGACATGCTGATGCACATGCTGGAGGCCGGTGACCACGTCATCGTCTCCGACGACGTGTACGGCGGCACCTTCCGCATCTTCGACAAGGTGTTCAAGCGCTCCGGCCTGAACTTCTCCTTCGTGGACCTCTCCAAGCCGGAGAACTTCGAGGCGGCCATCACCCCCAAGACGAAGATGGTCTGGGTGGAGACCCCCACGAACCCGATGCTCAAGCTCATCGACCTGGCGCGCATCGCCGAGGTCGCCAAGAAGCGCGGCATCCTGTCCGTCGCGGACAACACGTTCATGACGCCGTACTTCCAGAAGCCGCTGTCGCTGGGCTTCGACGTCGTGGCGCACTCCACGACGAAGTACCTCAACGGCCACAGCGACGTGGTGGGCGGCTTCGTCTGCACCAGCCGTGACGACATCGCGGAGCGGATGTACTTCCTGCAGAACGCGGTGGGCGGCGTGTCCGGCGCCTTCGACAGCTTCCTCGTGCTGCGCGGCGTGAAGACGCTGCACGTGCGCATGGACCGCCACGCGCAGAACGCGATGAAGGTGGCCCAGTACCTGTCCACGCACAAGCAGGTGAAGAAGGTCACCTACCCGGGCCTGGAGACGCACCCGCAGCACGCGCTCGCCAGGCAGCAGATGACCGGCTTCGGCGGCATGCTGACGTTCGACATCCACGGCGGCCTGGAGGCGGCGCGCACCTTCCTCAAGACGGTGAAGGTCTTCGCCTGCGCCGAGTCCCTGGGCGGCGTCGAGTCCCTCATCGAGCACCCGGCCATCATGACCCACGCCTCCATCCCCCGGGAGACGCGGGAGAAGCTGGGCATCGCGGACGGCTTCATCCGCCTGTCCGTCGGCATCGAGGACGCGCAGGACCTCATCGACGACCTCGCGAACGCGCTCGACCGCGTGAAGTAGTCCCCGGCCGCTCGCTCGCGCTCCTGCCTGCCAGGCCTGCCCTCCGGGGCAGGGGGAATGTTGGTTGGTACACAACGTTTCCGGCGCGATGCGTAACCGACTGCTTGGCCCCACCTGCCTCCTGGGCGCGTGGCTCGCGACTGGCTGCGAGTCTCCGCCCGTTCCCACCGATTCCGACTTCCCTCCGGCCGCGCTGCCGGAGTCGCTGTCCGCGTCCAACTGCAATCAGCTCGTCACCAGGTCGGTGACGGCCAGTGGTGACGACGGCAACGTTCCCGCCAACACGCAGGACAACGACCTGGGCACGCGCTGGAGCGCGCAGGGCACGGGCGTCTGGCTGCAGATGGACCTGGGCTCGGCGCAGCCGCTCACGGGCACCACCATCGCGTGGCACCGGGGCAACGAGCGCCAGAACCACTTCGCCGTCTCCACGTCCACGGACGGCAGCACCTTCACGCAGGCGTACGCGGGCGACAGCGCGCTCAACACGTCCGCGCAGACGGTGGCGTTCTCCTCGCGCAGCGCGCGCTACGTGCGCATCACCGTCAACGGCAACACGGTGAACGACTGGAACTCCATCGCGGAGGCCCGGGCGTGCGCGGCCAGTGCGCCGCCGTCGACCTCCGACTCCGGCGCCGCGCTGCCGCGCCTGCCGTACCTGCAGAGCGTGAAGCAGAACTCCGCCATCGTGGCCTTCCGCACCGCCAGCGCCTGCACCCCCACGGTGCGCTACGGCGAGGGCACCAGCCTCACGTCCTCCGTCAGCGCGGGCGTGTCCGGCACGCGCCACGCGGTGAAGCTGGAAGGCCTGTCCGCGGGCCGCACCTACGGCTACGTGGTGGAGGCCTGCGGCAGCAAGACGGGCCTGCGCAGCTTCCAGACGTCCACGACGTCCGCCGCCACGAAGGCGCGCTTCACCGCGATGGGCGACTTCGGCACTGGCGGCAGCGCGCAGGCGAAGGTGATGGCGGTGATGAACACGCCGCAGTGGCGCTCCGAGCTGCTGCTGGCCCTGGGCGACAACGCCTACCCGAATGGCACGGACGCCGAGTTCCAGGCGCACCTCTTCGCGCCCATGGCCGGCCTGCTGCGCGAAGTCCCCATGTTCGCCACGCCCGGCAACCACGAGTACGTGACGAACCAGGCGCAACCCTACCTGGACAACATGTACCTGCCGGCCAACAACCCGGCGGGCACGGAGCGCTACTACTCGTTCGACTGGGGCCCGGTGCACTTCCTCTCGCTGGACTCCAACTGCGCGGTGGGCCTGGCGTCCTCGGACCGGTGCACGCTGGCGGCGCAGAAGGCGTGGGCGGAGTCGGACCTGGCCGCGAACACGCGCCCGTGGGTGGTGGCCTTCTTCCATCACCCGTCGTGGTCCAGCGGCGAGCACGGCTCGCAGCTCACCATGCGCCGGCAGTTCGGCCCGCTGTTCGAGAAGTACGGCGTGGACCTGGTGCTCACCGGGCATGACCACGACTACGAGCGCAGCAAGCCCATGTACGGCGACAACGTGGCCTCCAGCACCCAGCGCGGCATCCCGTACCTCGTGGTGGGCAGCGGCGGCGCCACGCTGCGGCCCTTTCCCTCCAGCCAGCCCGCGTGGACCGCGCTGCGCGACAACCAGGCCTATGGCTTCCTGGACGTGACGGTGGACGGCGGCACGCTCACCGCGCGGCTCATCACCTCCAGCAACACCGTGCGCGACACGCTGACGCTCACGAAGACGCTGAAGAAGTCCGCCACCCGCGTCCAGGCCAGCGCCCTGGAGGCGGACGAGCCCGGGGACACGCCGCCGGGCCCCACGGACGACCGCGCGGAGCCGGTGCTGCGAGGCCCCGTGCCGCCCGCGGACACGCCGGAGTCCGTGGCCGACCCCGAGGAGCCGCTTCCGCAGTAGCCGCGAGGCCCGCCGGAGGGTAGGGAAGGGCGGTATGCACCGCCGGCGGGCCCGGCATCACAACGGAAGGGACACCATGCGCTACTTCGAGGACTTCCCCGTCGGCGAAATCATGGAGCGGGGACCGTACGTGGTGACACGCGAGGAGATTGTCGCGTTCGCGCGCCAGTTCGACCCCCAGCCCTTCCACATCGACGAGGACGCCGCCGGCAAGAGCATCTACGGCGGCATCATCGCCAGCGGCTGGCACACCGCCGCCATCTGCCACAAGCTCATGGTGGAGGGCCTCTTGGGCCAGGCCGCCGGCATGGGCTCACCGGGCCTGGACGAGCTGCGCTGGAAGAAGCCGGTGCGCCCGGGGGACTCGCTGAGGATCCGCATCGAGACGCTGGAGGCGAAGCCCTCCACGAGCAAGCCGGACCGCGGCGCGCTCAAGCTGCGCCTGGAGGTCGTGAACCAGCACGGCGAGGTGGTGATGACGGAGGTGGCCAACGCCCTCTTCGCCCGCCGCCCCGCACCGTAGCGAAACGACCCACACTTTGAGTTCCAGGGCTGACCTGGGTTAGCAATACGCCCAAAGGAGAAGCCCATGTCCAACAACAACGAGGTCGTTCCTCCTCCGGCGCCCAGCCGGCTGAAGCGTCCCGTGGAAGTGGTGCGCGCGGAGCTGCTCGCGGATGAAGACGTGAAGCAGCAGGCGGAGATGCTGAAGATCCCCGTCGCGCAGTACGTGGAGAAGATCCTCGATTACGCCATCCATCCGGACAAGCCGCCCCAGCTGGAGATCATCCCGGACGAGGAGCTGAAGGCGCGCGACCCGAAGATCGCCACGGTGGAGGAGATCGGCACCCACCTGCAGAAGATCATCGACGGGGAGATCGTCATCAGCCCCGCCCAGCAGCGCGACGGCTTCAGCAGCGACAAGAGCCACGAGCAGCGCTACAGCGCCGCGCTGGGCACCGCCAGCAAGCCCGGCCAGCCCGTGGCCCCCAAGCCCGGCGCCGCCGTGGACCCGGCGGAGGCGAAAAAGGGCCCCATCCGGGGCTGAGCCGCCTCTCCAAGCCCCTGGAATCCCGGGGCTTTTCAGTGGTGGGGCCGGATAATCCCGGAACCGGAAACTTCTCCGGCGTCCTTCCGAGAATCCCACTGACAGTCACACTTCGAGGGCCCGCGCGGCCCTCCACGAAAAGGATCAGACCATGGGTGGCATCGGCAAGGCTCTCGGCAAGGTGATGGACATCGTCAAGCCGTTCGTGACGATGGTGAACCCGCTCCTGGGCGCGGCGATGGGCTTCGCCAGCGGCCTGATGCAGGGCAAGAACCCCATCCAGTCGCTGCTGGGCGCGGCCACCGACCTGATTCCGGGCGGCGGCGTGTTCAAGAACGCACTGGGGGCCTTCGCCAACTCCGGCCTGATGGACGGCGCGGGCGGCAACAGCCTGCTGTCCGGCGCGCTGAACCTGGCGAAGGGCAAGAGCAAGGTCACCGACATCGTCGGCGACCTGTTCAAGGCCACCAAGAGCAACCCGCTCACCAACCTGGGCATGAACAACGCGACGGAGCTCGCGGCCCAGAAGATGTCCACGTTCCTCTCCTAGTCCATGAAGCCCGTCCGCTTCGACCCCAAGGTCCACCACGAACTGCTCAACCTGTGGCGCAAGCCGTGGGATGAGACGATGACGCCGGACGCCCTGCCGGAGTACGGCTTCGTGGTGCCGGACAAGGCGGCGGGTTTCCTGTACCGCACGGACAGCTCGGTGGCGTTGATTGAAGGCATCATCGCCGCGCCCGGGCTGACCAAGGAGGACCGCAACGAGGCCGTCAACGCCATCGTCGCCGCGGTTCGCGACGAGGCCCGGCGGCAGGGCTTCAAGCTGCTCCTGGGCTACTCGCAGCTGGACGCCATCAAGAACCGCGCGGAGCGCTTCGGCTTCATGCACGTGGGCCCCGGCTACCACATGGTGGCCCTGGACCTGACGAAGCCGGATCCGCCGGGACTCTGAAAAGCACACGCAGCCCTTCAGCAAACACGACGGGCCCGAAGGGAGGATGTCCTCCTCCTTCCGGGCCCGCGGTGTTTCTGGGCTCCTGTGCTCGCGGCCTCAGGCGGCGGTGCGGTGCAGGTAGTCGATGAGGTCGATCTTCGTGACGATGGCGACCACCGTCTCGCCGTCCTTCACCACGGCCACGTTGTCGCGCGCGAAGATTTCACGCAGCCGGTCGATGCTGGCCTCGGCGGACACGGCGCCCTGGAGCGGGGCGACGATGGGGTCGATGGCGTCCTGGAACTTCACCTTGTTGGCGACCAGGGCGTTGAGCAGGTCGTACTCGTGCACCATGCCCACGGCGCGCCCGTCGTCGGACACCACCGGCATCTGGCTGATGCCGTGGCTGCGCATGGTCTCCACCACGCGGTCCACGCGGTCACCGCGCTTGGCCGTCTTCAGGTCGCGGGGCTTGGCGCCAATGATGTCGCGCACGGTGCCGGCGCCCTTCTCCTGCATGAAGCCGTTGTCGCGCATCCACTCGTCGGAGTGGAACTTGCTGATGTAGCTGCTGCCGGAGTCCGGCAGGACGACCACGATGGTCTTGCCCTTGCCGACTTCCTTCGCCAGCTGCACCGCCACGTGCACGGCCGCGCCGGAGGAGCCACCCGCGAAGATGCCCTCCTCACGCGCCAGCCGGCGCGCGGCGTTGAAGCACATGCGGTCATCCACCTGGCGCACGTCGTCCACGACCTTGAAGTCCATGGCGCCGCAGAGCATGTCCTCGCCAATGCCCTCGACCTTGTAGACGTGCGGCTCGGTGAGCTTGCCCGTCTTGAAGTAGCCCTCGTAGACGGAGCCCTCCGGATCCACGCCGATGTTCTTCAGGCCGGGGATCTTCTCCTTGAGGTACTTGCCGGCGCCGCTCATGGTGCCGCCGGTGCCCAGGCCGGACACGAAGTAGTCGAACTTGCCTTCGGTCTGCTGGAAGATCTCCGGACCCGTCGTGTGGTAGTGCGCCTCGATGTTGTCCGGGTTGTGGTACTGGTTCAGCATGAACGCGCCCGGCGTCTCCTTGGCCAGCCGCTTGGACGTCTCGTAGTAGCTGCGCGGGTCTTCCGCGGGGACGTTCGTCGGCGTGACGACGACCTGGGCGCCCATGGCCTTCAGGCGGTTGATCTTCTCCAGGGACATCTTGTCCGGCATGGTGAAGATGCACTTGTAGCCCTTCACCGCCGCGGCCAGCGCCACGCCCATGCCGGTGTTGCCGGACGTGTTCTCCACGATGGTGCCGCCGGGCTTGAGCTTCCCCTCCCGCTCGGCCTTTTCAATGATGTAGAGCGCCATGCGGTCCTTGATGGACGCGCCGGGGTTCATGAACTCGCACTTCACGAGCACGGTGGCGTCGTTCGGACCGACGAGCTTGTTGAGCTTCACCAGCGGCGTGTGGCCAATGGCGGTGAGGATGTTCTGTTGGATGTCCATCGTGCGTGGCTTCCCGAAAAGATGTGGGGGTCGGGGCCTTATATGTGCTCCGCCCCGTCAGGGGGAACATGCCCGAAGGCTCGGCCCTTCCTGACGCAGGATGCCGCGACCGGGTGGGGGTTTCTCCTGGGGGGTTCCTCGTCGCGTAGGCGACAGGGCAGGCGTCCGCCGGGCATGTGGCCCACGCGGGCTTTGACCCGCCGCGCCGTGCCTCCGATACTCGCGGGCGCCGTTTCCTTCCCCCGCCGGAGTACCCGCCCCCCATGGAACTTGAGGCCGCCCTTCGCGACCAGGTGGGACAGGCCATTGGCCGTCCCGTCCCCGATGCCCCCATCAAGAAGTTGAAGGGCGACGCGAGCAACCGCTCCTACTACCGCGTCGGCAGCGCCCCGGAGAGCTGGGTGCTGATGGTGATGCCGCCGGACGCGACGAAGAAGAGCGAGGAGGCCACCAAGGGCGAGCCCCCGAAGGAGCTGCCCTTCATCAACGTGCACCGCTACCTGGAGAAGCTGGGCGTGCGCGTGCCGCGCATCCTCCGCTACGACGAGCCCGCGGGCATGATGGTGCTGGAGGACCTGAGCGACATCACCTTCGAGTCCGCGCTGGAGGGCGGCCGCCACAACCAGGCGCTCTACACGCGCGCGGTGGACCTGCTGGCGAAGCTGCGCGTCCAGGCGGAGAAGCAGCGCGACCCGGAGTGCCTGGCCTTCACGCGCGCCTTCGATGAAGACCTGTACGACTGGGAGCTGCACCACTTCCGCGAGTGGGGCCTGGAGGCCTGGAGCGGCAAGCAGCCCACGGCCGAGGAGCGCGCCCAGCTGGACGCCACGTTCCGCGACATCGCGAAGACGCTCGCCGCCGCGCCGCGAGGCTTCACGCACCGCGACTACCAGAGCCGCAACATCATGGTGAAGGAGGGCGAGCTCGTCGTCATCGACTTCCAGGACGCGCTCCAGGGCCCTCGCCAGTACGACCTGGTGGCGCTCCTGCGCGACAGCTACGTGGAGCTGGACCGCGACTTCGTGGACACGATGCTGGACCGCTACATCGCCACGTTCGAGAAGGAGAGCGGGGAGAAGATCGACGCCAGGGAGTTCAAGGCGTTCTTCGACCTGCTCACCATCCAGCGCAAGCTGAAGGACGCGGGCCGCTTCGAGTTCATCAACCGCGTGAAGGGCAACCCGGGCTTCCTCGTCTCCATCCCCGCGTCGCTGCGCTACGTGAAGGCCGCGTTCGCGCGCCGGCCGGAGCTGGCGGGGCTGCAGAAGCTGATTGCGAAGTACGTGCCCGAACTGGCGGCCTGAAACCATGAAAGCGATGGTCCTCTGCGCGGGCCTGGGCACGCGCCTGCGCCCGCTCACGGAGCGCTGGCCCAAGCCGGCGATGCCGTTCCTCGGCCAGCCGCTCTTGCGCTACCACCTGGCGGTGCTGAAGGCCGCCGGGGTGACTGCGGTGGGCATCAACACGCACCACCTGCCGGACACGATGGCGGCGGTGGCCCGCGCGGAGTGCGAGCGCGCGGGGCTGCCGCTGCACGTGGTGCACGAGCCCGTCATCCAGGGCACGGGCGGCGGCATCCGCGGCCTGCGCGACTTCCTCTCCGGCGAGGACTTCCTCGTGTTCAACGGGGACATCCTCTTCCCGGTGGATCTGAGGCCCGTGGTCGCGGCGCACCGGGAGTCCGGCGCGGTGGCGACGATGGTGCTGTTGCCCATGCCGGAAGGGGAGAAGTACGCGGCGGTGGAGTCGGACGCGGGCGGGCAGGTGCGCCGCATCGCGGGCCATGGCCCGGGCGGTGAGGGCCTGACGCCGTGGCACTTCACCGGCGTGCACGTGATGTCCCCCAGCGTGTTCGACTTCATGACGGCGGAAGGCCCCGAGGACATCAACCGCGAGGTCTACGTGCGGGTGATGCAGGCGGGGCTCCAGGTGCGCGGGCACGCGGTGGACGCGTACTGGTCCGACCTGGGCATGCCGTCGCGCTACCTGGCCACGGTGCGGGACGTGCTGGAAGGGCGCGTGCCGTTGCAGGCGCTGGGCAAGGACTCGCCGCTGCACGGGCTGAAGGCCTCGGCGGACGGGGCGTGGGTGCACCCGGAGGCCCGCGTCGCGGGCACCGTGCGCGGGCCCGCGTATGTCGGCGCGGGCGCTGTCGTGGACGCGGGCGTTACCGTGGGGCCGAATGTGTCCGTGGGCCCGGGAGCGCGGGTGGGGCAGGGCGCGCGGCTGGAGCGCTGCGCCGTGTTCGAGGAGACGCAGGTGTCCGCCGGTGAGGCGCTCACCGAGGTGCTCGCGTGGGGCCCGCACCGGGTGCCCGCGCCGCTCACCGGACGCTGAGGACCTTCACGCCGGAGCCATCGGGTTTCCAGGTGGCTTCGAGCGTGAGGAGGGAGCCGAACGTTATACGCAGCTTCTGGCCCGGCGTGGCCCAGGTGATCTTCGGAGTGGTGTCCTCGTCGGCGCTCTCCGGGTACTGCGCCACGACGTGCCCGGCTCCATCCAGGATGGGGCTGCCGCAGTCGTCCCAGGTCAGCAGGACGGTCCGCTTCGGCCCCTGCTTCTCCATGCGCACGAGCTGCACCGTGACGGTGGTCGCGCCGCCGCAGGGCCCGTCCGTGTAGCGGCCATACATGGGGTCATCGCTCCGCTCCACGAGTCCCGGCGTGCCGTCCTTGAAGCGGAACGCCTCCACCACCTTGCTGGACAGCACGGCGCGCAGGTCGCCCGGCGCCCGGGAGAGGTACAGCGTCGTTGGAGCGCCCGGGGCCGTCATTGGAATGCTCGCGGTGTCCCCGCCCACGAACGGGGTGGGCGGACCGAAGACACTGGCCTGGGGGCTGTATCCGGTGACGTCATCGAGCGTCTCGGAGCAGACTCGCACCTCGGAACTCGTGGGGGACTTGCGGAGCACCCGCACACCGCTCCACGTCTTGCCCGTGCGCAGGAAGTAGGGCGGCAGCGCATCAAACGCCTGCTTCGCGCCGGGCGCCCTGGCCAGGGGGCGCCCCAGCTCCGGAAGGCCCTCCACCAGCTTCGGCGTGAGCGGCTTCGCGAGCTTCACGGTCCGCAGCGTCTGCGCGTCGCCCCACTTCGGGGCCGGGTGCGTGGAGCGCAGCGTCTCCTTCGTGCCCGCGTCGCCCGCGTCGATGGCGTCCACCCGGACGCGCAACGTGCGCACGCCGTCCTTCGGGACGAACAGCAGCGCCCCGGGCTGGAGCACCGCGCGCACGTGGTAGCCCGTGGCCGTCCGCAGCGCTTCGTAGCGCACGTCGCCTTCGCCCAGGGCCGGGAACAGGCCCGGGTAGCGCTCCACGTCGTAGAGCACGGGGGGCCGGCCGTCCGGAAAGAGGCCCAGGTGCGCGAGCCCCAGCAGCACCCGCGTCCGCTTGGGCGCCGTGCCCAGCTGCTCGCGCACGGCCTGCTTGTCCCTCCGACAGAACTCGTCCGCCGGGAACTCGACCTGGATGAGGGCTTCGAGCGCTTTCGGGTCGTCCTTGCCGCTCACCGTGAAGAGCTTCCCCTCGGGAGACGTGGTGACGACGCGGGAGGGCATCAGCGCGTCGGGCGCCTCCAGCCCGAACCACACCTCCACGTGATCCGAGTGCACGTCGTCCGTCGCGGCCGACGGCGTCGTGTCCACCACGTCCACGTCCAGCACCAGCTGCTGTCCGTCGGAGGTGAGCGTCGCGGTGGAGGCGGAGGTCTTCTCTCCGGCGGCGGTCAGCGGGGCGGAGAAGTCAGGCGGGGCCGCCATCAGCAGCAGGCCGGTCAGCAGGTTCCAGGACATGGGGGCTCCTCAAGACGAAGGCCCGCGCTCCTTTGGGGAGCACGGGCCCTCACGCGTCCGGATGGGACGGTTGACTCAGGCGGCGTGCCAGCGCGCCAGCACGCAGGTGACGTTGTCGTTGCCGCCGGCCGCGTTGGCCAGGTCGATGAGCTGGCCGCACGCCTTCTCCAGCTCCGGCGTGCGCGACAGGATGTCCTGCATCTGCGCGTCGGAGATCATGCCGCTCAGGCCGTCCGAGCACAGCAGGAAGACGTCGTTCTCCAGCGGATCCACGCGGGTGACGTCCACCTGCACCTGCTCCTTCATCCCCAGCGCCCGGACGATGACGTTCTTGTGGGGGAAGTTTTCAATCTCCTCCGGCGTGAGCTTCTTCGCCTTGAGGTAGTCGTTGAGCAGCGAGTGGTCCTCCGTCACCTGCTGGAGGATGCCGCCGCGGAAGAAGTACACGCGGCTGTCGCCCACGTGGCCCACGTAGACGCCGTTCTCCGCGAAGTGCACGGACACGATGGTGGTGCCCATGCCCTTGTACTTGGAGTCCGTGGTGGCGCGCTCGAAGATGCGCGCGTTGGCCAGCTTGATGCCGGTGGCCAGGCGGTTCTCGTCGTAGTTGCGCTGCTTGTCCATCTTGAAGGGCCAGGTGGCGTCCTGGTCCTTGGACGTGAGGCGGAAGAACTCACCCAGCTCATCCACCGCGATGCGGCTGGCGATCTCCCCGGACGAATGGCCTCCCATGCCGTCCGCCACGCACACGAGGTTCTCCTCGGTGAGCACGAGGTAGTTGTCCTCGTTGTGGTTCCGCTTCATCCCGACGTGGGTGCTGCCGGCGACCTCGATGCGCATGCGAAGGGACTCTTCCGGGGTGAGGCGTGAAAATCGCGGCGCGACGTTAACAAAGCGCTCCAAAAGGGGTCAAAAACCTCTCGTCAGGCCCCCGGGATTTCGCCCGGGGTGAAGACCAGGCGGTCGCCCTCCTGGGTGCCGCTGGCCGAAAGGACCCCGGCCGGAAGCTCCAGGACGGAGCGGGCCTTGAAGTAGATGGACGACGTGCGCCAGGGCGGCATGGCGGACAGTTGCTTGACGATGCGCCCTTCCGCGTCCAGGAAGGCGACGTCGATGGGGATGCGCATGAAGAAGGTGTGGATGGAGTTGCAGGGCTCGATGTGCATCCCGCCCCCCATGGGCAGCGAGGCGCGGCCCATGAGCCCCTGGAAGCGCTGGATGAAGGACTCCGCCCGTTCGGCGCGGTCCGCGAGCAGCCGCTGCCGCGTTTCGTTGGTCACCCTCCAGTGCATGTCCGGTGTTCTATCCCATGCTTGAGCCCCTGGCGTCCCCCCTGCACCTGGTCCTCGTGTCGCCCCAGATTCCGCCCAACACCGGCAACGTGGCCCGGCTGTGCGCGGTGACGGGGTGCCGGCTCATCCTGGTGGAGCCCCTGGGGTTCTCCATCGACGACCGCAACCTGAAGCGGGCGGGGCTGGACTACTGGGACAAGGTGTTCCTGAAGCTGTACCCGACGTACGACGCCTATGTCGCGGAGTACCCCCAGGCCCGGCGGTGGCTGTTCTCCGCGAGGGCGGAGACGTCGCTGTACGCGGCCCGGTTCGAGCCGGGGGACCACCTGGTGTTCGGCTCGGAGGTGACGGGGCTGTTGCCGGAGGTGATGGAGGGGGGGACGGGGACGCCGGTGACCATCCCCATGCTGCCGGAGCGCCGGAGCTTGAATCTTTCGACGTCGGTGGGGATTGGGG
>NZ_RAWL01000164.1:0-17445 GCF_003668885.1 Corallococcus sp. AB049A
AGATTGTGTATAAGAGACAGCTCCAGGCCTACGCGGACGCGCTCCACGTGCTGGATGACAACTGGGACACCTTCGACGCGATGGGCGGAGTGAAGGACGGCAAGCTGTCGCTGGCGAGCCTGGAGGCGATGCTGGACAACCCGGCGGCCTCTCCCACGCTCAAGCGCGCCGCGCAGTTCTTCAAGGACCACCCCGAGTACTGGAACCGCCTGGAGATGGCGGAGAGCGGCCGGGACGGCATCGCCGGCTGGAAGGACCTGGACGCGGAGCTGGACGCGGTGGCGAAGCCTTCGACGGGCGGTGGCCGGAGCACGGGCGGCTCGCGGGCGCGGGACATCGTGGACAACCCGAACATGAGCATCGAGCAGAAGGTGCAGGCCCTGCTCATGGGCATCACCGAGGACACCGACTCGGAGCTGCTGGACGTGATGAACGAGATGGCCAGCGCCCGCGAGGAGCGCGCCACGCTGGGCTCCAGCGACTCCGACAAGGCGCGCGGCGCGAAGCTGGATACGAGCATGCAGGAGCTGGAGCTGCGGCTTCAGACGCTGATGGAGAAGCGCAAGGCGATGTTCGACCTGATGAGCAACATGTCCTCGAAGTTCAACGAGATGGCGAAGACGGCCATCTCCAACCTGCGCAGCGCGTGAGGGCCGCCATGGGACGCATCATCAAGCACGAGGGCGGCGAGGGACCGACGATGGAGACCGGAACGGCGCGCAGGCTCAAGGCGTTCGCGCGGGGGGAGACGACCTGGGCGGAGGTGGAGGGGATGACCTTCGAGGAGGCGAAGGCCATCGCGCAGGTGGGCTGCGACCTGGCGGCGGCGGGCCGGCTGGAGGAGGCGCGCATCCTCTTCGAGGGGCTGGTGGAGGGGAACCCCAAGGACTCCGCGGCGCACGCGGCGCTGGGCACGGTGTACCAGAAGCTGGGCAGGGTGGAGGACGCGCTCACCGAGTACACGCACGCGTTGACGGGAGACCCGCGCAACCCCGTGGCGCTGACGGGCCGGGGCGAGCTGCACCTGCGCCGGGGTGAGCGGCAGGGCTTCACGGACATCGCCAACGCGGTGGAGGTGGATCCGCACGGCGAGACGTCCGCGGGGCGCCGCGCCAGGGCCCTGGTGAAGGCCATCACCCTGGTGGCGGTGGAGAAGCTGAAGGAGGGCGCTCCGCCCACGTGACGGGTTGAAGGAAGAGACGCTTCAAGATGGATGTGCCACCGGACAGTTGGGGAGCGGTCCGGGGGCGGCTGGCCGGAGGGTGGGCCTGGATGGCGAGGGGGAGTGGAGTGGAGGCCCATCCACCGGCGGCTTCTTGAACGGCGGCTCAGGGCGCGTCGAGCGCTGCGAGCCGTTCCCCGATGGGGGGATGGCTCATGCCCTTGAGGACGACCCAGCGGGGGGGCTCGGGGTCCATCTTGTTCACCCGGGCGGCCTTCACCAGCATGCGGCGGAAGGCGGCGGGGTCGCCGGTGAGCGTCAACCCGTAGCGGTCCGCCTCGCGCTCGCGCTGGCGGGAGAGCGCCCCGGACACGGGGGCCGCGAGGGTTATCAGCAGGAACACCACCAGCGAGACGAGCGGCAGGGTGCGGATGTCGCCCGCGCGCTGGACGCCCCACCAGCCCCGCCGGGCGGAGAGGCGCAGCAACTGGTCGATGAGGAAGAGCAGGGCCAGCACCGCGAGCGAGGAGGCGATGCGCCCGGGCCAGCGGGGCTCGTTCACGTGGCCCGCCTCATGCGCCACCGCGGCCAGGATTTCATCCTCCGCGAGCTCACCCAGGATGACGTCGTTGAGGACGATGGTGCGCGTGGGGCCCTGGCCGGCGAAGTACGCCTGGATGCGCTTGGACATCACGGACGTCTTCTCCACCAGCACGTCGGAGAAGGTGATGTCCGCCTTCCGCATCAGCGCGGTGATGCGCGAGCGCAGCGGCCCCTCCGGCAGGGGCGTCTGGTCGAAGTAGAGGCGGGCGCGGTACGGGTCCAGCGCGGCGGACACCAGCATCAGCAGGGCCACGGGCACGCCCAGCACCAGCCACCAGCGGCGCACCCGGCGGGCCAGGCCGTACAGGCCGACCACGAGCGCCGTCAGGGCGATGGCGCCCACGAGGCTGCCCTTGAACCACGTCCACGCGAAGGTGGCGGGCGTGTCGTTGGACATGCCGTGCCGGTGCTCCAGCACGTAGTAGAAGTACACGTTGGCGGGCGCGTAGAGCAGCTGGGTGGCCAGGTCGATGAAGAGCGCGAAGAGGATGGCGGTGCCCCAGCCGGGCTCGCCCCACAGCCGGTCCATGGCGCTGAAGAAGGCGCGGCTCACCGGCGCCTTGCGTAAGCCGGCCCCGAACCTGCGCTCCAGCGCCGCCGCCGCGGCCTCCGCCCCCCGGTACACCGGCCGCAGGAGCACGGCGAGGATGAGCGCCGACAGGGCCAGCCGCACCAGCGGGTCCACCGCGGCCCGGATGTAATAGGGCTGATGGTAGGCGTGGATGTCGGCGAGCTGCTCCGGGGTGAAGAGCGGTTCCATGGCCTGGAGGCGCCAGCGTCAGCGGTGCTTCGCGCCCGCGTTGGAGGCGGGCATGGGCACGGAGACCTCGTCCGACGCCGTGTCGGCGTCCGCGTCCGCGAGCAGGAGCGACTTCACCTTCTCCAGGCTCTGGCGGGTGCGGTCCACGAAGGCGTTCTGCGAGCCGATGCGCTCGGCGGCCTCCAGGGTGCGCTCGTAGATGTTGATGGACTTGGTGAGCAGCACGCGGATCTTCTTGCGCAGCTCCTGGCGGTAGACCTCCGCCTCCTCGGCGTTGAGCTCCGGGGGCGTGGGCGAGTTCACCATGTGCTCGTGGAGGTTTTCGTACAGGGCGCCAATCTGCGCGCCCGCGGCGGTGGCCCAGTAGCCGTTGCCCACGCGGATGGCGCGCAGGTAGTGGCCCTGCGCGGACAACAGCAGCTCCGCCTTGTAGTTGAGGTCCTGCGCCAGCCCGTCGCTGCCCCGGCTGGCCTCCAGCTTCACGGCCTCGTAGTGCAGCCGGTAGATTTCGCCGACGAAGAAGTGCGCCTGCGCGGGGAAGTAGTCCTCCACCTCCGCCTTGTCCGGCAGGGCGTCATACGCGGCCAGCGCCTTGCGCAGCGTGGCTTCCGCGTCGTCGGTGCGGCCGGCCTCCACCTGGCAGATGCCCTGCTGCACCTGGGCCTCGATGCGCCGGCCCGCGGGCAGGTCCGCGCGCGCGGCCAGCGTCGTCAGCAGCTTCACCGCCTCCTCGTAGCGCTCCAGGTGGTAGAGCGTCTCCGCCACGCGGAAGGACGCGTCCAGCGCGTCGCCCTGGCCCTTCTCCGGCTCCGCCAGGTCGGAGAAGCGCCCGTAGGCGTCGTCCCACTCCTTGAGGCGCTGGTGCGCGAGGCCCGCGTTGTAGAGGGCCTCCCGGCGGTGCGGGCTGTTGGGGTGGAAGTCCGCGAGCCGGCCGAGGTAGCGCGCCGCCTGCTTGAAGTCGTTGGCGGCGAAGGCGGAGGTGCCGCCGGCGAAGAGCTCCTCGTCGTTGAGCTTGTCCAGCTCCAGGTCCGCCGTCACCGTGACGGGGTCGAACTCCACGACCTGCTTGTTCGCCGTGCCGTCCGGCTTCGTCGCCGCGCCCGTGGTGCGGCAGCCCGTGAGCACCAGGCCCAGGCCCAACACGCCTGCCCACAGCCACCGCCGGGTGACTCCGGCCGACTCCATCCGCTTCCTGCCGTGCATGCAGCTCACTCCCATCCGGTACGGCCCCGGACATCGACACCCCGGAGACCCGCCAGGTTCCCGGAGTGCTCTTTCCGGGACCGCCAGTCTAATGCGGGATGGCCCCGGGTGCCCTGTCACGCACCGTGGGGGAGGGCGCTCAGGCGAGGACGTCGTCGCCCAGGAGGTAACGGCCGGTGCCCCACAGCGCCACCAGGTCGTGCACGTCCAGCCCGAAGCGCGGCACCTGGATGAGGGGCGTGCCCGGACAGGCCGCGCGCAGCTGCGCCATGCCCTCCAGGTCCTGTTGTGCCAGCACCTGGAGCTCGCGCAGCGTCTCCTCCACCTTCGCGCGCCGGGTGGGCGTCAGCGTGGCCGCGTCCTCCCACTGCGCCTGCGTGGGCAGCGGGTGCACGCGGTTCACCACGATGGCCGTCATCTCCATGCGGTTCTGCGCGAGCAGCTTGTGGAAGTGGATGGCCTCGTCCAGCCGCTCCGGGTTGGGGCTCGTCACCAGCACGAACCCCGTCGTCTTGTCCTCCAGGAGCTCCCGCACGCCGCGGGCGCGCTCGCGGAAGCCCTCGTTCATGGAGGAGAGCGTCAGCATGAAGGAGGACAGCTCCTGGAGCATCTCCGTGCCGGTGAAGCGCGACAGCGCGCGCGTCACATAGCTGCCGCCCAGGTTGAAGAGGGACAGGCCCACCTTGCCCGCCTTGAGCGCGGGCGTGAGCAGCCACTTGGCCGCTTCGTTGTCCAGGAAGTCCAGCACCCGGTTGGGCGCGTCCAGGAAGTCCAGCGCGTGCGCGGTGGGCGGCGTGTCCAGCACCACCAGCTGGTAGTCGCTGCGCCGCCGCAGGTCCCAGACCTTCTCCATGGCGATGTATTCCTGGCTGCCCGCCAGGGCCGTGGAGAGGGACTGGTAGAAGCGGTTGGCGAAGATCTTCTCGCGCTGCTCCGGCGGGGCCACGCGGGTGATGAGGTCGTCCCAGGTGGCCTTCATGTCCAGCATCATCGCGTGCAGGGCCGCCTTGGGCTTCACGCCCAGGGGCTCCAGCGCGGACGCGGGGACTTCCGCCTCCGTGTTGCCCAGGCCGGACAGGCCCAGGGAGTTGGCCAGGCGCTTCGCCGGGTCGATGGTGCACACGATGCTGGGGCGTCCCTCCACCGCCGCGCGCAGCGCGAGCGTCGCCGCCACCGTCGTCTTGCCCACGCCGCCAGAGCCCACGCAGATGAGCACGCGCTTGTTCGCGAGCGCCGCTTGCAGCGCCGTCATGCTCCCGTGCCTCCGGTCACCATCGCGTTCAGGTGCCCCATCACCGTCTCCACCGCGTCCCGTCCGAAGCGCGGCACGAACAACCTGGGCACCGTGTACACCGGCGCGTGGAGGTTGCGCTCCAGCTTCGTTCCCGCGAGCACCGCCTGCGACGCGCGGTCATGGTGTGCCTGCGCCACGCGCTTGAGCTCCGGGTGGCCCGCCAGCGCCTCCAGGTCGGCTTCCGTGAAGCGCTCCGGGAAGGCCTGGTTGAGCACCGCCGCGTGCGTGCGGATGTGCACCCGGTCCCTCAGCGCGCTGTGCAGCTCCAGCGCCTCGTTCACCGGCATCTCCTCCGGCAGCGCCACCAGCACCGCGGCGGTGACGGAGGGGTCCACCAGGAGGTCGCGCATCTTCAGCGCCTCGCGCGTCATGGGCCCCGGCGGAATCGTCTGCAGGAGCACCTGCGGCACGCTCAGGAAGGAGATGGCGTGGCCGGTGGCGGGCGCGTCCAGCACCAGCGTGTCGTACTTCCAGCGGCCGTCCGGCAGCTTCTCCTGGAGGTGGAAGAGGATCTTCCCCAGCAGCACCAGCTCCTGGAGGGACGGGATGAAGCGCAGGAAGTAGCGCACCAGCCGGTTCTCGAAGACCGTCTTGTAGAGGGTCTCGAAGCGCAGGACCATCAGGCCGTACTCGCGCATGGCCTCCTGGGGGCGCACGTCCACCGCCCAGAGGTTCTCCTCCAGCAGCTTCACCTCCGGGCCCGCTTCGGGCAGCTCCAGGATGCGGCTGACGCGCTCCTGCGTGTTCACTTCACACACCAGGGTGCGCCGGCCGGCGCGCACCGAGGCCAGGGCCAGGGCGGCGGCGATGGTCGTCTTCCCCACGCCCCCCTTGCCAGAGACGATCCACAGGCGTTTGTCGAGCAGTCCGGCCATAAGAGGGCGCGCGAACCGTAGGGATGGGTTCCCGGAGAGTCAACGAGAGTCCACGAGCGGAAACCCCCATTGTTCCCCTGCTTGACACGTCGCGTTGGCCCCTCCCAGAGTGCGGCGTCCTCTTCCTGACGTCCCGCCTGTCCCGAGGGCCAAGGTGCCTTTGCCGGGGGGCCGGACCTGAACGGTTCCAAGACCATGCTCAAGAACAACCCGGTGATGAAGAAGCTCGTGGAGACGGGCGAGGAGCGCGTGGGCAAGCTCGCGCAGCAGCTGCTCTCCAACGAGAAGTTCGTGGCGGCGGTGCAGACGCTGGTGTCCCGCTCGCTCGCGGCGAAGGGGACGCTGGACGCGGCGCTGCGCACGGCGCTGTCCGCCATGAACCTGCCGTCCACCGCGGACCTGGAGCAGCTGCGCTCCAAGGTGGACGACCTGGAGAGGCTGCTCTCGTCCGTCGAAAGCAAGGTGGACACGCTGGTGTCGAGCGCGTCCTCCAAGAAGAAGGGGTAGGGCGCGTCTTTCGCTTCCGTCTTTCGCTTCCGTCTTTCGCTTTCCTTGAGGAGGGAGCCATGCGGCGCATCGCGTTCATCAACGAGAAGGGCGGCACCTGCAAGACGACGCTCGCGGTGAACACCGCCGCGTGGCTCGCGCTGGAGCAGCGCCGCCGCGTGCTGCTGGTGGACCTGGACACGCAGGGCCACGCGGGCAAGTCCCTGGGCGTGGACGTGCGCACGCTGCCCCGGAATGTCTTCCACCTGCTCACCGACGCGGAGGTGTCCCTGTCCTCCGTGGTGCGACAGACGGGCGTGAGCGGGCTGGACGTGGTGCCCGCGTACAAGGAGATGGCGGAGTTCCCGGTGGTGGTGGCGCAGGACCCGCGCCGCGCGCACCGGCTGGCGGACCGCATGCGGGAGGCGGAGGCCGCGGGCTACGACCTGGTGCTGTTCGACGCGCCTCCGTCCATGGGGCTCACCACGCGCAACATCCTGGTGGCGGCGTCAGAGGTGGTGGTGCCGGTGGCGCTGACGTACCTGGCGCTGGACGGGTGCGCGGAGCTGGCGGAGACGGTGCGCCAGGTGGGCGAGGCGGAGGGGCGCCCGGATTTGCGCGTCACCAAGGTGGTGCCCACGCTGTACCGCAAGACGGCGCTGGCCACGGCCATCCTGGAGCGCCTGCGCGCGTACTTCCCCGACGCGCTCGCCGCCACGCCGCTGGGCTACAGCGTCAAGGTGGACGAGGCGCAGAGCCACGGGAAGACCATCTGGGAGTACGCACCCCAGAGCCCGGGGGCGCGGATGCTCGCGGCCATCGCGGCGGAGATCGACGGCGGGGCCCCTGCCGCGAAGCGGAAGCGGGCCCGGTCGAAGGTGGCCTGAAGCGCCAGGCGCCCGCTTCCTCACGGGCGCCGCGACGTCCAGGCCTGGGGGACTTCAGGACGCGCTGGTGTCCTTCTTGTCGCCCTTCTCCACGGCGTCGAGCTTCTTCTCCAGCTCCTCCAGCCGCTGCATGAGGGCCTGCATGTCGCGGCCCAGCGCGGGGAGGTTGCCGGTGAGGTTCTCCACGACCTGCTTCACGCGCTCGTCGATGCGGCGCTGGAAGTCCTCGAAGGCGCGCTGGCTGGCCTTGAGGAGCTCCGCCGGGTTGAGGCCCGCGGCGTTGCCCTCGGCCTGCGGCGCGGGCGTGGTGGTGGCGGCGGCTTCCGGAGCGGCGGCCTCCTGCGGGCTGCCGTCCTCGCGGCGCAGCAGCTTGTCCAGCCGCTGCTCGGCCTCCTCGCGGATGGAGGCGACGCGCGGCGAGACCTCCTTCTGGATGAACCCGGAGATGGACTCGCCGGGGTGGCGGATGATCTCCCGCAGCACCGACAGCGGCATCTGGTTCTTCTTCTTCTCCTCCTCGAAGATGATCTGCGCGAGGGTGACGGAGGTCAGGTCTTCCTTCGTGCGGTTGTCGACAATCCGCACCTCGGTGCCCTCCTTGATCATCGCGGCGATTTCATCGAGCGTGACGTACCGGCTCTCCACGGTGTCGTAGAGTTTCCGGTTCGTGTAGCGCTTGATGATCTTCGGCTCCTTGGAGTTGCTGGGAGCGTTTGCTTGCTCGGCCTCGCTCATGTCTGTCGTCTCCGACCCCGGCTGCGCCTTGGCATTTACTGGTTTACTTCTCGATTTCCAAAGGGGCGAACCTCGTATCAAAGGGGTTGGAAGCGAGCAAGTTACCCGGGTCCGACTCGCCGCCGTTGACGGGTGGGCCTATGCTTCGAGTCCCCCCGACCCGACCCCATGATCGTCCAGTGCGAACAGTGCCAGACGCGGTTCAAGATCCCCGACGAGAAGGTGACGGAAAAAGGGGTCAAGGTCCGCTGCACCAAATGCCAGAACACCTTTCGGGTCGCGCGTGAGCCCGCGCCGGCCCTGAGCGCCCCTCCGCCCGCTGGCCCTCCGGCCGGGCAGCCGGACCCGTTCCATGCGTTCGGAGAGGCCCCGGAGCCCACCGGAGAGGTCACCCGGCCCGGCCCCGCGTACTACGCGCCCGGCGCTCCCGCGGTGAAGTCCCAGGTCAACGCCTGGGGTGACGTGGACTTGGACATCGACGTGGATGCCTCGCCGGGCGCCGGCGCGCCGATGATGCCGTTCGACCCGCCCACGCCGTCCCCGGGCGTCGCGTCCCGGCGGCCCACGGCTCCGCTGGCGTCCCCCACGAACCTGGCGGGTCTGGACCTGGAGGATCCGTTCGCGGACTTCATGGCGGACGCCCCCGCACCGGGCGCTCCCGTGGCGGCTCCCCGGCCTGCCGTGGCGCCGCCTGCTCCGCCGGCTCCCCGTCCGGCGCCGCCGGGGGCCTTCGCGCCTCCCGCCGCCCGGGCCGCTCCTCCCGGGGCGTTCGCGGCGGGGCCCGGTGGCGCGCCCCGTCCGGCCGCCGTGGCTCCGGAGGCCGCAGTGGCGTCCAGGGGACCCGTTCCTCCCGGAGCGGTGGCTCCTCCGGCGCCTGGGGCCTTTCCGGCGCGTGCCGCCATGCCTCCCGCCGCTCCGCCTGGAAGCGCGGGCCCGGCTCCGGTGCGTGCCGCCATGCCTCCCGCTCCGGCCGCTCCCTCGAGCGCGGCCCCGGCGCGTGCGGCCATGCCCCCGGCTCCTGCCACTCCGCCTGGAGGCGCGGCTCCGGGTCGTGCCTCCATGCCCGGGGCTCCCGGCGCCGCGCCGGGTATGGGCGCGGCTCCGGCGCGCACGGCTCCTCCTCCGGGACCTCGTGCCCCCGTGGCCTCACCGGGCCTTTCCGCCGCTGGTTCGACGGACCTTGCTCCGGATCCGCTCTTCGACTTCCCCATCGACGCGCCCGCGGCTCCGGACGCGGCGTCCCTTCGCCATGCCGCGAACGTCGCCGCGGCCCCCGCGCCGGGCGGTGCCTCTGCGGTGGGGCCGGTGACGCCCGCGCCGGGCTTCGCGTCCGAGGATCCGTTCGCCTCCATCGACATGGCCGCCGCTCCGCCCCAGGACCTGGCCGGTCCGCCCCCGGAGGACCTGGGGGCCGCCGCCGAGCCCATGGGCGACCTGTTCGACTTCTCCGGCGCGGGGGCTTCCGGCGAGGAGGGGATGACCGCCTCGGACACCGGCCGCGCCGCGCTCCTGGGCGACGTGCCCGCGGAAGCAGGCGCCGAGGATGCCGGCGGCATCTCGCTGCTGAGCGACGTGCCGGCGTACGACGACGGCGATCCGTTCAAGATCACCACGCCCCGCCGCGAGGTGGTGGACCTGGCCCCTCTGCGCTCCGGGCCGGCCGTCACCGTGGCCAAGCCCTCCGCCCGCATCGAGGACGTGGGCATGCCCCAGCGCCGGCTGCCCGGCCGCGCGCGGAAGTTGACGGGGCTGGTCCTCAACCTCGCCATCGCCACCGTGCTGGTGGTGGCCCTGGGCGCGCTCGGCGCCGTGTACCTGCGCGAGGGCAGGGTGGACCCGTCCACGCTGTCCCCGGACCGCCTGCGCACGCTGGTGCTGCCCGCGTCCCGCCCGTTCGTCGCGAGCGACGTGTCCAACGGCCTCTACGAGACGCGCGATGGCCGCATGCTCTTCGTCGTGCGCGGCGAGGCGGAGAACCGCACCGGCGCCGCCGCGGCCGTGCGCGTGCGCGCCGCCCTGTTCGACGGCGACCAGCGGGTGCGCTCCACGGAAGGGCTCGCGGGCGCGCTGGCCACGCCGGAGGAGTTGCACGCCGTCACCACGCGCGAGGCCGCCACCGCGCTCCGCCAGCGCATGGACGCGGCGTCCCTGCCGGTGCCGCCGGGCGGCAAGGTGCCCTTCCTGGTGATGTTCCAGGAGTTCCCCGCGGACCTGAGCGGCTTCCGGCTGGAGGTGACGCTGGAGCCCGTTCCCTCCGAACCCACCGCGGACCGCACGGGAGGCTGAAGCCGCCATGCCGACGCTGGACGAGGCCCGGGTGCTCGCGCGCCACCTGCACGCCCTGGGCGGAGGCGCCACCGTGCGCCGCAAGGCCGCCGCGCGCGAATTGGCCCGCCGCGAGCCGTTCGACACGAACGAGCTCATTGGCCACCTGCTGACGCTGTCCCGCGCCGGACAGGCCCCCGCCACCTGCGTGCTGTCGGACTTCCTGGCCGCGCTGGATCAGGAGGCCGAGCACATCCCCCACGTGGAGGCGCTCCGGCGCATGGCCCACGTGCAGTCGCTGGAGGCGGTGGCGGACCTGTTCGCCCAGGGCCCCGCGCGCAAGGAGCTGGACGCGGACGCCGCCGCCCGCGCGGACGCGCAGGCCGCCAGCCAGTCGCTGGGCCACCTGAAGCAGCAGGCCCGCCTCACGCGCGACCCGGACGTGCTGTCGCGCCTGGCCACCGTCAGCAACCCGGGCGTGCTGCGCAACGTGCTGATCAACCCGCGCCTCACCGAGGACCTGGTGGTGCGCATCGCCGCTCGCAGGCCCGCGCGTCCGGAGCCGCTGGTGGAAATCTGGAAGTCGCCGCGCTGGTCCGTGCGCCACAAGGTGCGCCGCGCGCTGGCCTTCAACCCGTACCTGCCGCCGGAGGTGGGCGCGAAGCTGGTGCCGCTGCTCACCACCGCGGACCTGCGCGAGCTGGTGGACGACGCGGGGCTCCTGCCCGCGCTGAGGCAACAGGCCGCGCGGCTGCTGCTCGCGCCAGCGCCCGGAAGCCCGCCCGGACCGCTGGTGCTCCCGACCGGGGAGGAGTTCTAGGAGCGGTGGTCCTTGGAGCCTTCGGTGAAGTCCGCGTCGGTGCTGCCCCGGCGCGAGTGGGGCAGGTGCTTCACGTCCACCAGGTCCTCACCCTTTGAGGCCTTGCGGAACGAGTAGACGAACTTGCCCACCGCGTTGCCCAACTGCCCCATCCGGGCGGCCGAGAAGACCACCAGCAGGATGAAGCCGAGGATGATGAACTCGCCGAGGCCCAGCATGCGTTCGACACTGCAATAAACCCACCCGCGAGGCAAGTCGCGCCCGCGCCGGTTCCAGCGCACACTGTCGCGCCCATGCTCCTGCTCGCTCACCGTGGTGCCAGCGCCGACGCCCCCGAGAACACCCTGGAGGCCTTCGCGGAGGCCGTGCGCCAGGGCGCTGACGGCGTGGAGCTGGACGCCATGGTGTGCGGCTCCGGAGAGGTGGTCGTCTGCCACGACGAGCGCCTGGACCGCCTGGCGGGCCAGCCCTGGGAGGTGCGCACCACGCCCTGGTGGAAGCTCTCCCGCGCGGACGTGGGCTCGCCCCTGGGCTTCGCTCCGGCGCGCATCCCGCTGCTGGCGGAGGTGCTGGACGCGCTGCCTGCGCACTTCCTGGTCAACATCGAGCTGAAGTGCGACCGCTTCGACGACGGCGGCCTGGCGGCGGGCGTGGCGCGGCTGGTGCGCGAGCGGCAGCTGGCGGGCCGCGTGGTGGTGTCCAGCTTCAACCCGCTGTGCCTCTTCCGCCTGGCGGCGGTGGCGCCCACGCTGCGCCGGGGCTTCCTCATCGACCCGGACAAGCCCTGGGCGCTGCAGGCGTACGCGCTGAGCCCGCTGGTGTCGTCGCACTCGGTGCACCCCTTCCACGAGGCGTGCACGCCGGAGCGCGTGGCCGCGTGGCGGGAGGCGGGCCTGACCGTGGCGGCGTGGACGGTGGACGACCCCCGGCGCGCCCGCGAGCTGCGCGAGGTGGGGGTGTCCTACCTCATCACCAACCGCCCGGGCCTCGTGCGCGAGGCCCTGCGCTGACTAGAAGTCCAGGCCCAGCGTGGTGTTGAAGGCGAAGACGGAGGGCAGGTCGCGGTTGCCGGCGCCCTCCTGGTCGAAGCTGCCCAGGTTGGTGAGCGAAATCTCCGCGCCCAGCTGCAGCACGCCGCCAATGAAGCGCGCGCCCGCGTAGAAGCGCGGGGTGAGGTTGTCGCCCGCGTTCACGCGCGAGTACGGCGCGGCGTTGGTCAGCGCGTCGCGCGAGTCGTTGCCCTGCGAGTCCGCCACGGTGCGGCTGGGGTCGAAGTCCAGCGTGCGCGTGGTGGCGCTGACGAAGTTCAGGTCCAGGCCGCCGTAGGGCGTCAGCGTCACCATGCCGCCCAGCGGGAACTGCTTGCCCACGCCGATGTCCAGGCCCGTGGTCGTCAGGTCCAGGTTGTGCGCGCCGAAGAGCTTCGTCACGTGCAGGCGCAGGCCCACGTCCGGCAGGTACGTGAAGCCCTCGTTGACGGCCCACTTCAGCTCGCCCGTGGCCGTCACCATGCTGCTCTTCTCAATCCAGCCCACGCGCCCGCCCAGCTCCAGCGAGAAGGGCAGGCCCTTGCGCACGTGCAGCGACGGCACCAGCACGGAGCCCGGCTGCTCCGCTTCCGTGGGCAGCTGCACGTCCTCCGGCAGCGACACCACGGACAACTCCGCGTTGAACGCGAAGCCCGAGTGGCCCGTGGTGCGCGGCGGCATCAGGTTCGCGGACGTCATCACCGCGCCGAACGTGCGCGCGAAGGCGCGGAAGTCCGCGCTGGCTTCGGCGAACTGCGTGTCGCTGATGATGGACGAGGAGCCACGGCGCTCGACGCCGAAGCGGGAAATCTTCAGGTCGTTGTCGTCCGCATGGGCCGCGGCCCCGGACAGCGCCGTCGCGAGCACCAGCCACCGACTGAACGTCCGCATGGGGGAATCACGCCTCCGGGACGCATGCCGGCCAAGCGGGCGCCCACCTGTCGCGGACCCTAAACCCGCCCTCGGTGAAGCGTCAACAAAACGGGCGGCCCTCCTCCAGGAAACGCCTGGAAGCGAGCCGCCCGTGGGTCAGGCGCTCCGGGGAGGGCCCCGGGGTTTCATTTCACTACTGGCGCGGCTTCACCGGCGTGGTGGCCGCGGCGGCGGGCGTCGTCACCTTCTGGGCCACCTCCGCCGGGCGGCGGCGGATGACCAGGGTGCGGCGGCTGGCGAACTCGCTGCTCTCACGGGCCACCACCAGCACGTTGTTGTTGCCCTCCTTGAGCGCGAAGTCGGAGGTGAACTTCAGCGTGTTGGGCTCGCCGCCCTTGGGGTCCACGGCCTTGAAGTAGACCTTCTGGTCGTTGACCAGCACGTAGACGTCCAACAGGCCGTTGGGGTCCTTCACCGCGCCGGAGAGGGTGAACTTGTCGCCGTTCACCACCACGCCGCCGTGGGACGGGTCCACGTCCAGCTTGATCTCCGGAGGCTGGTGCGTCGTCGTGTACGCCACCGTCTTGGGCGCCGCGGCCTTGCCGGTCTTCACTTCCTTCGCGTCCTGGGTGCGGACGAAGGCGAAGCGGTCCTTCTCCAGCGCGACCTTGTAGAAGCCCTTGGTGGTGGCCTCCAGGGCCAGCGTGGCGCCCTGCGGCAGCTTCGCCACCGGCCGCGCGTCCGCGGTGGGGGCGGCGAACAGCTCCGCCTTGTCGTTGAGCTTCACCAGGCCCTTCTTCGCCTCCAGCGGGGCCACGGGGCCGTCCTTCACCGGCAGCTGGAGCTTCTCCAGGACGAACTCCTCCAGGGGCTCATCCAGGATGGCCAGCTTCAGCGGGAAGGTGTCGCCCTTGAAGCCCTTCTTCAGGGACACCTGGAAGCGCGCCGTCTTCGTCTCACCGGGCTTGATCTCCCCCAGTTTGAAGCGGCCCTTCTCGATGAAGATGTTCGCGTCGCCGCCGTTCTTGATCTGCGCGAACGAGTCCAGCGCCGGGCCCACGCCCGTGTTGGTGACGTCCATCACCACCGTGACGTCCTCGCCGCGCTGCACGACGCCGTCGCCGTTGCAGTCCGCGCAGTCATCCACCACCTGCCAGTTGAAGGCGAAGGTGGGGCGGGGCAGCTCCACGAAGGACAGCTCGGAGACGAGCGTGTCGCGCAGGGCGCCGTTGTCGTCGAACAGCTTCACCTTCACGTCGTCGCGGCGGCTGGTGAGGTCCTTGGGCAGGCGCACCTGCACCTTCCAGGACTTCTTCTCACCCGGGGCCAGCGCGCCGAAGAGGAACTCGCGGCGGTCGAGGAACGCGTTGTCGCTCTCCGTCCAGCCACGCACGCGCTTGAGCGGCTCGGTGCCCTTGTTCTCCACGTTGATGACCATGTCCAGCTGCTCGCCGGCCACAATCTTCGTGTCCGCGCCCGGGGAGAAGCTGGCGTCCAGCTGCACGTTCTTCGGCGTGGGGCCGGGGCTCCAGTCCAGGCCCAGCGCGGCGATGGCGCCGTTGATGCGCTGCTCCTCCTCGCTGCGCTTCTGCTCCACGAAGGCCTTGCCCTTGGCGAGCTGCTCGGCGCGCTTCACGGCCGGGACCTTCAGGACGAAGTCGCGGGCGAACTGGACCTCGAAGTCCTCCTTGATCTCCTCCTGGGACTCCGCGTCCAGCTGGTCGTCCAGGTCCTCGCCCTGGCCGGCCACGTCCACGTCCAGCAGCGGATCATTCTGGCCGTGCTCCTTCTTGGCGTCCTTGCCCGGCTTGGCGGCGACCTTCTCCTTGGGCTCTTCCTTCTTGGCGGCGGCCTGGGCGGCCTTCTCGTCCACCTTCAGGTACTTGAGGCTGGTGCCCGGCTTCTCGCGGTCCAGCACCTCCTCGCGCTTCTTGGCGATGGTGGCGGACTCCGGGTTGCCGAAGTGCTGATCCAGGTCCGCCTCGCCCATGGACTTGCGCGGCGCGAACACGTCCACCCGGTCCGCGGTGACGCGCGTGGGCACCAGCTGGATGTCCGGAACGATGCCCACTTCCTGGATGGAGATGTCACCCGGGGTGAGGTACTTCGCGATGGTCAGCTTGAGCGCGCTGTCGTCCGGGAAGTCGTAGAGCACCTGCACGCTGCCCTTGCCGAACGTCTGGCGCCCGATGATGACCGCGCGGTCCAGGTTCTTGAGCGCGCCCGCCACGATTTCAGAGGCGGAGGCGCTGCCCGCGTTCACCAGCACCGCGATGGGGTAGTTCTCCTCGCCGTCGGAGGGACGCGCGCGCTTCTCCTCGCGCAGCTTGTCGCTGAAGCCCACCGTCGCGACGATGGTGCCCTTGGACAGGAACGTGTCCGACACCTGGATGGCCTGCTCCAGGAGGCCGCCCGGGTTGCCGCGCAGGTCGAGCACCAGGCCCTTGAAGCCGCCCTTGGCCTCCGCCTGCTTGCGGATGTCCGCCAGCGCCGCCTCCAGGTCGCGCGTGGTGTTGCCCTGGAAGTTCTTCAGGCGCACGTAGCCCACGCCGCCCGCGAGCAGCTTGTGCTGCACGGACTCAATCGAAATCATGGCGCGCGCCACCGTCATGTTGCGCGGCTTGTCCCAGCCGTCGCGCTCCACGGTGATGGTGATGCGGCTGTCCACCGGACCGCGCAGCTTGGACACGGCCTCGTTGAGGTCCATGTTGACGGTGGACTCCTCACCAATCTTCTTGATGCGGTCGTCCTTCTGGATGCCGGCGCGCGCCGCGGGCGTCTTGGGCAGCACCTTCACCACGGTGAGGTTGCCCTCCTTCATCTGGATGACGAAGCCCAGGCCGCCGAACTCACCCTTGGTGGACAGCTTCATCTCCCGGTACAGCTCCGGGCGCAGCAGCACCGAGTGGGGGTCCAGCGTGGAGAGCATGCCGTTGACGGCGGCGTACTCGATGTCGCGCGTCTCCTCGATGGGACGCATGTTCTTGGACAGGAAGTCGAACACGTCCTTCAGCGCGAAGGACATCTTCCACAGGGAGTCCACGTGGGAGATGTCGAACTCCTTCTGCTTGCCGTTGACGTTGACGTTGAGCTTGCCCGTCTCCGGGTTGCCGTCCACGAGCACGTCCGGAACGCTCTTCTCCACGTACTCCAGGGAGGCGATCATCATCTCCTTGGGCTTCACCCGCTTGGGATCGACGTAGTTCTCCTTCACGTAGAGGATGACCTTCGTGAGGACGCGGAGACTGTTGAGGTCGTGAGGGGCCTTCTCACCCTTGCCTCCGGAGGACGGCAGCGCGCCGTCCCAGGAGTCCTGCCCCGCCTCCGCCGCTCCCACGGTGAGCGGGAGGGGGGCGCGGTCACTGCCTGCGAATGCCCAGGCCCCACACAGAACGGCGACGGCGGTGATGCGGCGGAAGATACGCGGCATGCGGTTCATCCCAGCTGGGGCGCGAGAGGCGTCCCGGGTGATGCGTGAAAAGCCCTGTGAATCCGAACGGTTCAACGAGTGCCAAGGGACCTGGCAGCGGCCGGGCAAGCCTAATCACGGCTTCCTGGTGCTTCAAGGCGTGGCCTTGTCACTAGCGACCGAGAACGTCTGCCGCAGGCAATGCGTTCCCGAGCGGCCTGCATGTACGGACAGCCAGCCTCACCCTTTATTTCGCGGCTGCGTCTGGCGGTGGGGGCAGGTCCCCGGTCTCCCGCAGGGCCCGGTAGAGGAGGGTGCCCCCGACGATGGCCAGGGGGAGGAAGAAGGTGTTGAGGATGGGAACCCACAGGAGCAGGTAGACGCCCGCGCCGAAGCCCAGGCAGAGGGCCCGGCGCTCGCGCACCATGCGGCGCACCTGGGCGAAGGGGTACAGGTGGCGCGTCATGGGCGTGGCCAGGTGCTCCGCCGCCATCCAGAGCATGGTCCACACGCTGGCCAGCACGGTGAACGCCACGCTGCCCAGGCCCGGGATGAGGTTCAAAGGCAGGAGCACGGCCAGCCCCAGGAGGAGCAGCGCCATCCGGGCGAGCGTGTGCAACAGCCCTGTCGTCATGCCCCGCAGGAAGGAGGCGGGGGAGAGCACGGCGTCCGCTCCCGCACACTCGGCCTCGGTGGCCTCCGACAGCGGATCCTGCAGCGGCGTCAGCAGGAGGGGCGGCACCACGTTGGCGCCCACCACCCAGGCGACGAGCGAGCCCAGCACCAGCGCGAGGGTCCAGCCGGCCTGGCCGTACCAGGACTCGGGCCGGGCCCACACGGACTCCAGCAGGCCGGGGGCGTAGCGGTAGAGCAGCACGGCCAGCCCCACCAGGGTGATGGCGGTGAGGACCGCGCACAGGCTGGAGAGGAGGAGGAGGCGGCGCGAGCGGACGATGAGTCCGAAGGCCTTTCCGAGCACCCCCACGCCCTGGAGGAAATCCGACAGACGGGGCCGGGGAGACAGGGCAGGGACAGGGGATGCACT